>QCHC01000017.1 GCA_003279765.1 Pelagibacteraceae bacterium AG-390-M19
TAGAAATACTGTTATCGAATGCTAAAGGTCCAAAAACATCTGCATTTAAATTTTCCTCTTTTGCAAGTTTTGTTATTTCAGCTGCTTCAATTGAACTTGGCACACTTTCCAAAACTTCTTCTGTTGCAGATAAAACAGAAACTTTTGGTTTTTCAATTCCAATTCGATTTGAAAAATTTATTACATTTTTGAGAATATGCATTTTAGTTTTAACATTTGGCAAAACATTTAAAGCACCATCAGTTATTATTAATGGCTTATCATCTTTTCCAATAGTCATATGCCAGATATGACTTAGTCTAGTTTTACCCAATAAGTTGTACTCTCTCTTTAAAACTTCTTTCATAAGAACATCGGTATGAATATGTCCTTTGACAATTATTTTAACTTTATCTTCGCTTGCAAGTTTGGCTGCAATTTTTGCTGTATTGTTTTCAACTGGCTCATGAATAAGTTCGTATTTTGATATATCCCAACCAAGGTCTTCGGCACATTTTTGTATTTCAACTTCATGACCGATAAAAACTGGTTCAATTAAATTTTCATTTACAGCATCTTGAACAGATAACATGGGTAGGGGTTTACCAGCATTTACAACTGCAACCTTAACTCCTTTTTTACCATGAGCTATATCTAATAGTTTATTTGGACAGACAATTTCTTTATTTGAAAGCATAATTTTAGTCGTTAAGAATTTTTACTTCTTGCTCATTTATACTCAAGAAAACTTCTTCTCCAACTTTAAAAATGTCATTTGTATCACCTGATACAACATATAATTTCCCAACTTTAGAATTTAAAATGTATTGATAACTACTACCTACAAAAGATGCATTATTTACAGTAGCTTGAATACAATTATCACCTTTATTTCTATCAATTGATATTTTTTCTGGTCTTAAAGCAACAGAAATATTTCCATTTAATTCGTTATCACTTTGAATTTTGATATTCATTTCAGCTATTTTGACATCATATGAATTTGAATTTTTATTTATAACTTCAGCTTTCACAACATTTGCATCACCAATAAAGTTTGCAACAAATTTGTTTCTAGGAAAATTATAAAGATCTTTTGGACTACCTTCTTGAGCAATTACTGCATTGTTCATTACAATTACTTTGTCTGAGATAGCTAAGGCTTCTTCTTGATCATGTGTAACATAAATAGTTGTTACTCCTAACTTTTGTTGAATTTCTCTAATATCTTCTCTCACCTGTCTTCTTAATTTTGCATCCAAGTTTGAAAGAGGTTCATCAAACAGAAGCACTTTTGGTTCCAATACAATAGCTCTTGCAACAGCAACCCTTTGTTGTTGTCCTCCAGATAATTCTGAAGGCATTCTATTTTCATATCCTTCAAGATTTACTAGTTTTAATGTTTCTAAGGATTTTTGGATATATTCTTCTTTATTTACGTTGATCATTTTTAAGCCGTACGAAACATTTTCTAGTACACTCATATGTGGAAACAAAGCATAAGATTGAAATACCATAGATACATCTCTATCTGTTGCAGGTAGTAAAGTTACGTCCTCATCATCAACTAAAATTTTTCCACTTGTAGCTCTTTCTAGACCCGCAATAATTCTTAGTGAAGTTGTTTTTCCACATCCAGACGGACCAAGCAATGTTGTTAAAGTTCCAGCTTCAAATTTACAACTAACATTATCAACTGCTATAGTTTCGTTAAATTTTTTTGTTATATTTTCGAACTTTACTTCAGCTTTTTTCATTATCTAAATTCCTTGTAAAATTGATGCGTTTTGATCTCTTCTTCCTAATTTACGTTTTCCTATTATTAATTGCATCAACATAATTGTAATTAACATTACTACAATTAAAGCAGATGAATACACTATCGCTAGACCATAGTCATTATTTTCTAATCTTCCTAATATGTATGAAACTGCTAAGTCGTAATTTGCACTTACAAGGAAAATTACAGCACTAATTGCTGTCATAGCTCTAACAAAACTAAATACTAACGAAGCTGTAATTGCCGGTTTAAGTAATGGAAGAATTATATTCCTAAAAGTTTGAGCACTTGATGCATTTAAAGTTGATGAAGCTTCATCTAAATGAGGATCAAGTTGGTTCATGGCGGCTATACCAGCTCTTACACCAACTGGCATATTTCTAAATACAAATGCAATTACAAGAATAATTCCTGTTCCTGTTAATTCTAATGGTGGAACGTTAAAAGCAAAAACATAACTAACACCAATAACACTACCTGGTATTGCAAAACTTAACATTGTACCAAATTCAAATGCATTTTTCCCTTTAAATCTATGCCTTGTTAAAAGATACGCAGTTAGAATTCCTATTGCAGCGGTTGGGAAAGATGAAATTAGAGCTATTGTGAATGTTGTATTAAATGAGTTCCAGGCAGTTCCAGTCCATAACAATCCTCTATCTTTTACCCATTCAAAACTAAAGGCTTCAATGTAATGCTTTAAAGTAAAGCTATGGTCAATGCCCCACATTTCGACAAATCCACCAAACATAATCATGATATAAATTATAAAAGTTAGTAAGGCCCATGGTAACACTGTCGAATAAATTACCCATTTTGTTTTATTTGGTAGTTCAGGATGAACTCCACTATCTCCTTTACCAGAAATTGAAATATAAGATTTTTTTCCTAACCACTGATTTTGAAGATAAAAAACAACCAAGACAACAGACAATAAAATCATTGCAAGTATTGCTGCTTTAGTTTCATCATATTGTGCACCTACAATTGCAAAAAATATTTCAGTAGATAAAACATCGTACTCAGCTCCAAGTACTAACGGGTTTCCAAAATCTGCTAAACTTTCAATAAATCCAAGTAGAAATGCGTTTGCTATTCCTGGCCTCATTAATGGTAAAGTAACTGTTTTAAAAACTTGCCATTTAGATGCTCTTAATGTTTGTGATGCCTCTTCCATTGATGGACTAACACTTTCAACAACACCAATTAAAACTAAAAAGGCTATAGGTGTGAAAGCAAGAGTTTGCGCAAACCAAATTCCAGGTAAACCGTATATCCATCTAGAAGGTTCAATATTAAATCCCCATTCGAGAAACGAACTTACAACTCCAGTTCTTCCAAATAAAATTATGATAGCTAAACCAATTACAAACGGAGGAGTAATAATTGGTAAAACAGATAAAATTCTAACTGTTTTCTTAAATTTAAAGCTGGTTCTTGCAATTAAAAGTGCAAAACCCAAACCTAAAATTGTTGATGAAAAAGCTGTAAGTGTGCCCATGGTAATAGTGTTCCAAAAAACACCACAAGCATAATCACTATAAAGACAATCTAATCCCCATATCCCTTTATTAAAAATCTTATCTGAAAAATTACTTATTTCGTAACCACCTTCTGTACCTTTAAAGGCAACTCCAAACATTCTAAAAATTGGAAAAAAAACAAAAGTAGAAACTAAAATAATTATACTTCCAATACTTCCAACGATGAAATTATCTCCATTTAACCAACCACGTGATGAAAGACCATGAGTAATGTAAAATATAAATGCACAACATGTTAATACTGCACCTGAACCCATTCCATATTGATTTTCTACATCTCCAAAAATTGATTGGAATATTTCATAATTCCATCCTCTTATCCCAACCGAGAACCCTTGTAAGAAAAAATAAAAGAAACCAAATAAACCTGAGTACAAAAATATTTTTGAGTAAAGGGGATTGGTTTGATTTAATTTAATTGTGGTTAAAGGTAAAAAAAGTGGAAAAATTAATGGGAATAGCCAGTATTTTTTATTTATAAAAACTTGAGGTAGGGCAGAGCCATAATTTTCTAAAGAATATTCTAAAATCCAATTGATTGAGAAAAACCCGTCACCAGTTACATACCATGGGAAGATAAAGAAACCAATTCCACCTATAAGTATCCAACAAATGACGAGTCCTCTCATTAATTCCTAAAATTATCTAGGAATTACAGATACATCGTTATCCCACTTAGATAACAAGCTCGCTCTTGTTGATTTGTCTCCATAAACTTTAAAATTGTAATCAATTAAGTTTATAGTTGATAAATCTGGAGCATCAGGATCAGCTTTTGCTTTAGTATTAGACGGTACTTGCAAAGATTTTCCTGAAGTGAACACCATAGTTTGTATTGCAGGACTTAATGCCCAGTCATAAAACTTCTTAGCTTCCTTCATATTTCTTGCACCAGCAATAATACTCATTGATCCAACTTCATAACCAGTACCTTCTTCAGGAGAAACAGTTACTACAGGTAAACCTTTCTTAGTTTGTTTCACACCATCGTGTTGGAAACAAATACCAATTAAGTTTTCACCTCTTCCAGTTGCTTTAATTGGAGCAGATCCAGATTTAGTATAAGTATTTATATTTGCATGAAGTTTCTTCATGTAATCCCAACCTTTATCTTCTCCAAAAATTTGAAGAATTGTGGCTAAAGTTGTGTAAGCAGTTCCAGATGAATTTGGATTTGCTACTTGGATTTCACCTTTGTAAATAGGCTTTGTTAAGTCCATCCATGATTTAGGAGCTGGAAGACCTTTTTTTGCTAAAAGATCTTTGTTGTATCCAAAACCTAATGCACCAACATAAATACCCACTGATTTATAGTCTGCATTTTTAGCTTGGTTTTGTGCCGCAGGTAATAAATCATCAAAGTGTTTTGATTTATATTTTTCAGTTAAATTTTCCTGAGCAGCTGTTAAGTGTGGATCACCTGTTCCACCAAACCAAACGTCTCCTTTTGGATTAGATCCCTCTGCTTTGATTTTTGCAAAAGTTTCACCACTACTTGCTCTTGTCATCGCAACCTTTGTGCCTGTTTCTTTTTCATAAGCTTGTTCAAGCATTTCACAAACGTCGATTTCTACACTGCAATATAAAGTTAATTTTGCAGCAGAAGCTTTGTTTGTTAAGCCGAACATTGTTAATGAAAAAAGAAGGACAATAGATGCTATTTTTATTAGTTTATTCATAATATCCTCTCTCTAAAGTTATATTGTTTTAAAAGTTAATATGTTTTTGTGAAAATTGTTACAATTTAATTACAAAATTCACTCATAGGTTTAAAATTTATTATACTTATCAAATTCTTAAAATTTGTGTTAATTTAATTTAGAGGGGAAGTCTTTGGAGATTGTAACTAAGATAGCGCCAATCATATTGGCTTTGATAATGTTAGGCTTAGGCCTAGGATTAAAACTAGAAGATTTTTTAAGAGTATTCAAAACCCCAAAAGATTTTATTGTTGGTTTTATTTCTCAATTAATAATTCTTCCAGTTGTAGCTTACATATTAATTTTAATTTTAAAAACACCTCCTGAGATTGCAATTGGGGTAATGATTATAGCTGCAGCACCTGGGGGAGTAACCTCTAATGTAATGACAAAATTTGCTGATGGAGATGTTGCATTATCAATATCTTTAACTGCTGTAATTAGTTTATTAAGCATTATAACTGTTCCACTAATAATCTTTACATCTGCAGATTTGCTTGGAATAACAGATGTTTCTCGAAATATTTCAATGACAGGAATAGCTTTAAAAATGTTTTTAGTTGTGACTGTGCCAGTTATTTTAGGGATGATTATAAGAAGATTTGCTGAAAATTTTATTTCATCTAAAGTTGAAATATTTAACAAACTTAACATTGTGTTATTTGTAATTTTTTTCATTGCGGCATTTTATGAAGAAAGAGATAGTATTATAAGCTTTATAAAAGAGGCAGGTCTAATCGCTTTAATTTTAAATATATCAATGATGGTAATTGCATATTACATTGCAAAAGCTTTTGCTTCGGGTGTTAAACAAATGAAGTGTATTGCTTTAGAATGTGGATTGCAAAATGGTACTTTAGCTTTATTTGTTTCTACGCAAATATTTGGCACTGATATATTATATGCATTACCGACAGGTGCTTATGCGCTAATTATGTATATTACTGGATTTATTTTTATTTCTTTTTTAAGAAAATCTAATTAAGGATTTATTATTCTTATTTGATTAAAAATTTTATAGATAAAATTACTTAAACTAAGCATGTTTTGGTTTATCATTTTACCAGTTTTTTGAAAGGCACTATCTTTAGCATTAAATGAAATTAATTTTTTTTTCATTAATATGAAGATATTTTTTATCAATTAAAAATTTTAATTTTCTAACAACGGTAGGTCTTGGAATACCAGTTATTTCAGAAATTGACATGGCATTTACACCTCTTCTGTCAGAACCCATTAGTGCTTTATGGTATGAACGCATGTTTTTTTTTGAAGAAAATTCTTTATTCTTTACTGCATTGATTATAACTACCATTCCAATAGCTAAATATTCTAAATCTTTAAGTTCAGCTCTCCATCTATTAATATAAATGAACCAGAATTTATTAAACTGATACCAACAATAGGAAAAATTTTCTTTCATCGCAGAAATTATTTCATTAATTGAATAAATATTAGTTGCTAGTTTTTCTTTTTTTAAAATTTTATTAAATTCATGCAAAATAGTTGCAATCTCTGTCAGCGTATTAGTTGCTCTAGCTGAGTACAATGTATTTCTTACAATAAATATTTTTTTACCAGACCTTTTGATTGTTCCTTCTTTCTCTAATTCTAAAACTTTTCTTCTAATACTTTCTTTAGGAACCCCTAGATCTTTTGAGATGTCTGAAATGTTAATTTTGTCAATTTCGATTGATTTATCCCTATAAAAAGTGTCGTAGTCTATTTTTACGGCATTTTTTCTAAAATATATAAGGTTGATATTAATAAGATATATAATGATTATGAATTTATCTATATCTTTGTAATGATCATACGCTCTTACAAACCAGTTGCTTGTTAAGGTAAAAAAAGATGGTGCCAGTGCGGCAAAATTATCAAAGATTACTTTATTGATTACCTTCTCATCAATGTGTGAAGATATGCTAGGTAAAGTGTTCATGCTTTTATAAAAAACCCAATATGAACAAAAGTGAAATTTGTGTCAACCCATTTTGGACAACCCTAGTATGTAAAAATAAAGCTAATAGTGATTAAAATTGATTTTATAAAATAAATATGAGTACAGAAAGCTTAAATAGAACATCCGAGATTGTAGAGACCCCCTCTCAATATGTTGATGCTCAAAAAAGGGTTAACGTGGATGTTCTAAAGCAAAGACTCATTGTAGAGAAAAAAAAAGAAAAAGTTAAGAGAACAATTATAGTTTCTTCTGTTGTTGCTTCTTTAGGAGTTTTAACTTTTTTAACTTATTAAAGTTTCTAAATCTTTTTTAATAATATCTGGAATATTTATTTCTTTTTTAAGATTTTGTTTATAACGATTAAATTTATTTTGTCCTGGATACATTATTTCTTTTACACCTTTAATTTTAGGAAGTTTTTTAATTGTTTTAATATTTTCTTTAATTCTTTGATTGTAATTTTTTTGAAATAAGTTTGCTTTAAAAGTTATAAACAAGTGTCCAATATTTTGTGGTCCTGAAAAATCATCAAAAGGATCTTTAACTCGACCTGCATGATTTCCTCCAGTTAATACCCCACTTAAAATATCAACCATCCAAGCTAGTCCTGAACCTCTAAAACCTGCAATTGGTAATTGAACACCTGCTAAAGCTTTTTTTGCATCAATAGTTGGTTTTCCAAATTTATCTAATGCCACACCCACAGGAATTGTTTGATTGTTCCTTGCAGCAACTCTAATTTTACCTCTATTAATCATTGAGATTGAAGTATCTAAAATAAAAGGAACTTTTGATCCAGTAGGGGTTCCAAAACAAATTGGATTAGTTCCAAATAATGTTTTTAATGCACCATGAGGAGCAACTGCTGGAGGAGCATTTGTATAAATCATTACAATTAAATTTTTCTTAACAGCTTGTTCGGCGTAATAACCAGATAAACCATAGTGACCACTGTTTTTAACAGCTACCATCCCTATACCAGTTTTTTGTGCATGCTTAATTGCAGTTTTGATTCCAAGATCAGCAGCAACAAATCCAATACTATTATTTGCATCAATGTGGGAAATTGAAGATGAAATCCTTTTAATTTTAATTTTTGGTTTAGGGTTAATTACTTTTTTTGAAATTCGATCACAATACATTTTAAGTCTTGATAAACCATGACCGTAGGCGCCAACTAGTTCTGCATTGATTAATGCATTAGCTGAAATTAAAGCATGATCTTTACTTAAACCAAACTTTTTAAAAATCTTAATTATTTGTTTCTTTAATATAGGTGTTTTCACTTATTTGAATATTTTTAAATCTTCGTTAAAAAAATTTTTAATATCATTAATTAATAAATTTGGAACCTCTAAAGCTGCAAAATGACCACCTTTAGGAAATTTTTTCCATCTTTTAATATTAAAAATTCTGTTAACGTAAGATTTTGGAGGCCATTCAAGCATTTCTTTTGGAAATTCAGCTATTGCTGTTGGAACTTTTATTTTTTTAAAATTTTTTGGAAAAGATCGACCACCTTCCTTTCTTCTTCCAAAATATATCCAAGCTGCAGTATTAAAACTATTTGTAATTATATAGATCATTATGTTCGATATCAGCTCATCATTTGAAAATGTTTTTTCTATCTTGCCTCTATTTAAGTGAGACCAACCGTGAAATTTTTCTAAAATCCATGCTGCTGTTCCTACAGGACTATCTATCATCGCATAAGATAAACTTTGAGGTTTTGTTGCTTGTTGGGTCCTATATCCTTCCTGCATTATTTGATCAAAATTGAATTTTTTTTCCCATTTTTTTTCTTTATTATTTTTTGGCCCTTTAGGATGTCTGATTGGTAAGCAATTAATATGAATTCCCTTACAATTTTTTGCACTATCAAGACCAATCCATGCAGCAATAGTTGCTCCCCAATCTCCACCTTGTACAATATAATTTTTGTGACCTAAGTTTTTGACCATAAATCTATTTAATATTCTTCCAATCTTTCTAGGACCTAAAGCTTTTTTAATTGGTGTAGAAAAACCAAATCCTGGTAAAGAGGGGACAATGACATCAAAACCATCTTCAATTTTTCCACCAAACTTTTCAGGATGAGCAAGCCTAGGAATGATGTTAAAAAACTCAATTACGCTACCTGGCCAACCATGCAACAGTAACAATGGTCTTGATTTAGGATTTTTACTTTTTTCAACAATAAAATGTAGATTTATACCATCAACATTAGTCTTATAGTTTTTAAAAGAATTTATTTTGTTTTCAAATTTCTTCCAATTATATTTTGAAACCCAATATTTAGATATTTTTTTTAAAAAATTATAATTAGTTCCATATTCCCAACCATCTACATTTTGCATCATCTTCCATGGATAGGCTCTTACTTTTTTATAGATATTATTAAGTGTGCTTTTAGGCACACTTATCTTATATGGTTTGATCATCAATTAATTATGACTTATCCAGATTGTTTTTGTTTGTAGAAACGAATTTAAAGCTTCAGTACCTTGATCTCTACTTAATGAGCCAGATTGCTTATATCCTCCAAAAGGAGTTTTAATATCCCCCTCAGAAAAAGTATTCACTGAAACAGTTCCACAAGGTAAGCTTTTAGCTAAATGAAATGCTCTGTTTATGTCTTGAGTAAACACACTTGCATGCAATCCATATTTAGAATTACTTGCAATTTTCAATGCTTCCTCATCATTTTTTACTGTTAAAACACCAAGCACTGGTCCAAAAATTTCCTCTTGAGCTATGGTCATATTTTCTTTTAATCCATCAAATAAGGTTGGTTTTGCATAAAAACCTTTTTGGCTTTTGCTTGAAACACCTCCGGATAAAAGTTTTGCTCCTTCGTCTATACCTTTTTGAATATATCCATCAACAGTTTGCAAATGACCTTTTGAAATCATAGATCCCATATTCGATTTAAGATCTAATGGATCTCCTACTTTTAACTTTTTAACTTTTTTAATAACTTTATCTAAAAATTCATCTTTAACTTTTTTATGAACTATCTGTCTCATATTTGCTGAACAGTTTTGTCCACCATTCCAAAATGCAGAATTCATAGCATTATCTATCAGATCATCAGTGATTTTAGCATCTTCTAAAACTATAAATGGACTTTTTCCTCCCATCTCTAATGCAACAGGTTTTAAATTACTTTCACTTGAATATTTTAAAAAGTATCCTCCAACCTCAGTTGAACCTGTAAAAGAAACTGCATCAACATCTTTGTGTCGACCCAAAGCTTCACCAACATCACCATAACCTGGAAGCACGTTCAAAACTCCATCTGGTATTCCTGCTTCTTTTCCAATTTGAGCAACTCTAATTGCTGTAAGAGGCGTATCTTCTGCTGGCTTAATTATTACTGAACAACCAGCTGCAAGAGCTGGCGCCATTTTCCATACCGCCATCATTAAAGGAAAGTTCCAAGGAACAATTCCAGCTACAACCCCAATTGGCTCTTTAACAATTAAACTAGTAATAGAGGGTTCTGTTGGACCAACTTTTCCAAATACCTTATCAATTAATTCTCCATACCATTGAAAATGCATTGGTGCATCGTTTGCAACTTCATTAATACAATCCGTAATAAGTTTTCCTGTATCAATACATTCTAAAACTGAATTTTCATCACCATGCTTTCTAAGTAATTCAGCAAATTTTAACAAAACTTCTTTCCTATGCTCGGGTGAACTTTTAGACCAAACTCCACTATTAAAAGCTTTTCTTGAAACTTTAACTGCTAAGTCAACATCTTTATGATTACATTTTGCAACAGTACAAAGTTTTTTACCAGTAGCAGGATTGATAGTTTCAAATTTTTTACCATCAATAGCATGCACATATTTTCCATTAATAAACGCTCTTCCTTCAAATTTAATTTTACTGGCTATTACTTTATATTTGTTACCTGAGCTCATAAATTTTTCCTATAAATTGTATTTATTTTATTTTTTAAATTTAGTCTAAGACACCTTGAGACTAAAATAAATAGATTAACCATCAAATTATAATACAACTTTTAATTGCAATCCCATTTTGATTAGACAAGTTTTTTTTTGTGTGTACTTCCGTTGTAAACTTAATTAGGCTTAAATTAATTTAAATTGATACTTTAAACAAACTAAGAGGAGATAAATAAAATGTTTATTAAAACAATTAGCAAGACACTTATCAAAGTGGTCGCGATTATTTTCTTTGCACAAGCTGCTTATGCAGAAGTAACTCTTAAGCTTGGAACTACTGGTAGATTGGGTATGCCAATTGGTGACGCAATAGATCAGGCGCTGATACCAGCTATGGAGAAAGCATCTGGAGGTAAAATGAAAATTGAACCTCATTATCAAAGAAGCTTATGCGCAGAACAAAAATGTGGTGAACAAGCTAACCAAGGACTTATAGCTTTGTGGACTAGTTCTACCGCAAACTACGGTAACTTTGGGCCTGAATTAGCAATTTTCGATTTGCCTTTTATTTTCAAATCATTAGAGGATGCTAAAAGAATTTCAGATGAATGGTTAGCTGAAAGACAATGTAAACTAGCTCTTGAGAATGCTGGTCACATTTGCCTTTCTGTATATTCAAGTGGAGGATTTAGACAGCTTGGAAATGCAACTAAACCTGTTCATGAACCAGATGACATGAAAGGACTTAAGTGGAGAACTACTAAAAGTCCAGTTGAGTTCATGTTAGTTAAAAACTGGGGCGCAACACCAACACCTTATGACTGGAGCCAATTATATCAAGGTCTTCAATCAGGTGTAGTGGAAGGTCAATATGTAGCTAGTCCATGGCAGCATGTAGCAAAACTTCATGAAGTTGCAAAATATTTCACTGAGATCGGAGGAATGTGGTCTGGAAATATTTTAGCGATGGATGCTAAACAGTACAATGCATTGTCTGACCAACAAAGAAAATGGTTACACGAAGCAGCTGATGCTTATGGAGAAAAAGTAAACGAGTTGGATAACGCTTGGATTAAAAATGGTGAAGATGCAATTAAAGCATCCGCTAAAGAGTGGTATGTACCAACAGAAGCGGAAATGACTAAGTGGAGAGCAGGTGCAATCGGTGCTTGGTTAGACGCTAAGGGTACTTTTGAACCAGAAGTAGCTAAAAGAGTACTTCTAGAACAAGGTATGGATGGATTTGTAGCTCAGTTAGAAGCAGCTGGAGCTCTATAAATCTTCAAACAAAACTATGTAAAGACCATTTAGTTCTATTTTAGAATTAGATGGTCTTTACCTAAAAAAAATCATAACTTATAAATATTTATGGAAAGTATTATTTTACTCGTAGTACTCCTTTTTCTAATTTTATTAGGAGCTCCTATTGGTTTTATATTAATACTGATACCGTTTGTTTATATTCTACTAACAGATGCTGTTCCTCTTGTTTTAATTCCTAGTCAAATGTTTACCGCCATAGACTCGGTTCCATTGACCGCTATTGCATTCTTTATGTTAACAGGTGAATTGATGACAAGTGCAACAATCACTGACCGTTTAGTTGCTTTAAGTAGAGCATTAATTGGACGTATAAGAGGCGGGTTGGCTCAAGTTAATGTTTTAGTGAGTATGTTTTTTGCGGGCATGAATGGTTCTGTTGTAGCAGATACCGCAACAGTTGGAGCATTAGTTTTACCAGCAATGAAAAAAGCAGGTTATCCCGCTGCATTTTCAGCTGCTGTTACAGGAGTAAGTTCCACTATAGGAGGAATAATTCCACCTAGCATCATGATGATTGTTCTTGCTAATGCAACTGAGATTTCGATTGCAGCATTATTTGCAGCTGGAATTATACCTGGGATTTTGATTGGTGTTGTGATAATGGTAATCAATCATTACTTTGCAGTTAAATATAATTTCGAGCGTAGTGATCAGCCATTTTCAGTACGTCGAGCTGGTAAAGAATTATATCGTTCTTCATTTGCTCTATTAATACCTTTAGTTTTAGTGGGTTCAGTAATGGGAGGTGTCGCATCTGTCGTTGAGGCAGGAGCTATTACTGCATTAGTTGCATTGTTTACAGGTGTGTTTGTTTACCGAACTATTAAATGGAAAGATTGTACAGGAGCTTTCCGAAGAGCATTCCGTAATTCAGCAATGGTTTTTATAATCATAGCTGCGTCAGGACCTTTTAGTTGGTTACTTACTTCTCTTGGAGCAATTGGTGATCTTGAAGCTTGGCTTTTGGGCTTAGCGGATTCTCCAATATTATTTATTTTAGCTTTAATATTATTTATTTTTCTTCTTGGAACGGTAATGGACTCAGCAGTTAACATTATTATTGTTGGTCCAGTTCTTGTAAATGTTATGTCTCAAGCAGGCTTTCCTGAGGTACAAGCAGCTATGGTGGTAATAGTAGGATTTTTGATAGGATCAGTTACACCACCAGTTGGGGTTGCGTACTTTACATCTGCAACTATAGCACAAGTTCGTTTAGAAAAAGTAGCTGTTGCTTTAATTCCTTATCTTGTTGGTCTTTTTTTACTTTTATTTTTTATATTAGTTGTTCCAGAATTAACAATGTTCCTTCCAAACTTATTGAGTAATTAATGATAAAATTTTTAAACAGTATTGATCGTTTTATTCATCGTATGTTGGAAGCTATGTGCTCACTCTTGTTGGCTGCTATGGTTGGCTTCACACTCTACAATGTTACAATGCGATATGTATTTAATAACCCTCCTGTTTGGGGGGATTTGCTAACAGTATTAAGTAATATTTGGTTAATGTTTATTGCGCTCTCTTTAACAGCTAGAGATAATGAACATGTAGCTTTAAATTTAATTTATGAAAAATTACCAGAGCGACTTTCATTATACATACGCCAGTTTTGGAAAATTATGATTATGATAATTGGTATAGTCTTAATTATTTATGGAATTGAACTTGTAGAGGGTATGCGAGGTAAGTATTGGGAAATGTGGTATTTAGAAATTAGTATGCAAGGTATTGAGTTCAAACCAAATTATATGCCCAAAAAATATGCAGTTGCCATCCTGCCGTTAGCTGGATTTTTGACTACCATTGGTGCTGCTATTGGTTTTATAAAAAAGGTTTAGTTCTTTAAATAATTTTCCCTCTTAACCTTTGCCTCTCCAAGGAATAGTCTTATCTATTATCTTTCTTAAAGATATATCAAATAAAAGACCCAGCATACCCATTATGAAAATTGTTATCCAAATAACTTCATACTGAAAGTATTTTTTTGCAACATTTTCGACAAAACCAATACCAGTTGTACCTGCTAGAAATTCTGCAGCAACAAGTGTTCCCCAGCACATACCTACAGCAACTCTAATTCCTGTAAGAATTTCAGGAAGTGAATTAGGGAAAATCACGTATCTTAAAATTTGTTTTTTAGTAGCTCCTAATGAATGCGCGGCATGGATTTTTGAAAGCTGTGTTCCTGATGCACCAGCTCTTGCAGAAATAATCATAATTGAAAGTGAGACCATGAATAATAAAAATATTTTACCTGTATTATCTATTCCAAGAACTGAGATAATCAATGGTGCCCAAGCCAACGGTGGAACAGGTCTGTATAATTCGATTAGAGGATCAAAGAATCCTTTGGCAAATCGATTTAGACCCATAAACAATCCTAATGGCACCCCAATAAGAATACCAAAAACTAAACCTAAAAATACCCTTAAGAATGAGTCCCATATGTGTCCATATGGAACAGGCACTTTAAATAACTTAAAGTCACCAGTCACAACTTTATAAACGTTACTTTTAAAGTTTTCTTTTACAATTCCATCTTTTGTATGCACTGGATATTCACCAGGCAACATATCTGCTATCCAATCTGGTAAAATGAAGCCTATCATTTTACTTACATCAACCATTTCAATCCATAAAAGAGGAATATTTTTGTATCCAACACTTGGTTTAGACATCAATACAAACTTGTTAAATGTATCTGATGGTTTAGGCAACCATCTACCTGAACCTTGTTCAGAACATGTTGGTCCACTTGCTACAATTGTTCCTGCTGGAAATAGAAGAATATCAATTAATCTTAATCCACCTTGCTCTTTATTTTGTAATTCGTCAAACTCTATGATTGCTGCTTGCATTTCATTTAATGCATTAGGAGGATAGATGCTCGCAAACTCTATTCTTCTTGCAATTTTAACAATATTTTTTGCATAGTCAGATGCTATTTCTCCACTGTCATCTAAACCTTTTCTGTAAGCTTTAATATCAGCTTTAAGTTGTTTTATTGAGCTTTTGAATTGCGGGTTATGGTTTTTTAATTTGAAAAATTTGTCGTCAATTTTTTTTAGTTCTGCTGCAGCTGCATGAAATTTTAAGCCTTTGATAGTTTGTGGTGCGGTTGGTATTTCAATAGTATTTTCAATTGTACCTGTTCCAGAGTCTATTGTGGTAATTCCCCAGCCACCTTGTTCATCAATAAGTTTTTGTCTTTCAGTTTTTTGAGTATCTGTCTCAAATGGATAATCTTTCTTTTGGAAATTTGAACTTAGAAGTTTTATTTCTTCTGTTATTTCTTGAAGTTTAATTTTGGTATCCATTTCCATTAACTCTTCACTTGTTAAAAATGGAATTAATTTAGAAGTTCTATCAATATAACTTACAAGGATTGTTTTTTGTTGATCATTTAGATCAGGAGATGCTTTTATTTCATTTGCAATTTTTACAAGATTTTTATTTTCAATTTTAATAATGGATGTACTTTTGAATTCTCTTTCTTCAATAGGGAACTGATATTTTAAACCTAATAATGACTCATTAATTTTTGCGACCTGGCATAATTCATTTGCTGATTTTGGATAAAAACCTTTTGCAATATCCCATGAATAATAAAGCCACAGCATCAGAATTGCACTACTACCAACAATTACCCAGTGCGTTCCACCTTTAGCTCTTTCTGGGTTTCCAAAAACGGCATCTACTTTTTCAGTTCTGATTAATCTTTTTCCATAGAGAATACATCCAATAACTGAAACGATAATTAGTATTGTTACAAATTGGGTTAACATTAATTATCTTTCCCCATTATCTCTTCTTCCATATTCCAGATCATGGATAAAATTTCTTCTCTGGTAGATGAAAACTCTTTATTTTTTTTAATTTCTCTTAAATCTTGAGTAAGTCCCATTTCAGCAAATGGAAGATTATACTCTTTATGTATTCTTCCAGGTCTAGGTGCCATTACATATAATCTTTCACCAAGCAATAGAGCTTCTTCAACAGAGTGAGTAATTAAAATAATTGTTTTTCCAGTTTCTTTCCAGATTTTTAAAACTAATGACTGCATCTTTTCTCTTGTTAATGCATCCAATGCACCTAACGGTTCATCCATTAAAATTAAATCAGGATCATTGATAAGGCATCTTGCAAGAGCAACTCTTTGCTGCATACCGCCAGATAATTGATAAGTTGGAGTGTTACCAAATCCTTTTAATCCAACTATATCTAGCCATTCCTCAACTTTTTTTGCTGTTACTTCTGGATCTTCTTTTTTCATACGAAGACCAAAGTTCACGTTTTCAGCAACTGTTAACCATTCAAATAAAGCACCTTGTTGAAATACCATTCCTCTTTCAACACCAGGTCCATCTATCTCATTATTGTTTAAAGTAATTTTTCCTGAAGTCGGTCTTAAAAAACCAGCGGTAATATTAAGTAAAGTTGTTTTTCCGCAACCAGAAGGACCAAGAACTGTAAGTAGCTCTCCTTTTTTTAAGGTAAAACTAACATCTTTTAATGCATGAACTGTTTCTCCTTTTGGAGTTTTAAAAATCATATTTAGATTTTGAGAAACAAGATCACTCATTGCGCCCTTATATTAGAAATTTTTTAAAAAAATAGGCACTAATTATTTAAATCAGTGCCTATTTAAAAAGTTTTAAACCTTTAGAATTATAAAGGTAAGAAACTTGTATCTACGTTACCAGATGGTGTTCCCATTCCTTTTAAGAAACCATCTAAGTTTCCGCTCTCCATAGATGCTTTAGTTTCTTCTGGAGTTAGGAATTTAAATCCACCTAAAGTTTCTTTCATGTCAGCAACTTTCATTTCAGAAGCTTTTGCCATAGAATTCATATCAGATTTACCTGCTCTGTATCTATCGTTTGCTTCGTGAGTTACTTCGATGAAAGTTCTTAACATTCCTGGATTTTCTTTCATGAATTTATCTGTAACAGATGTGATATCTATACCTAAGATACCAGCAGCTCTTGCTTCATCTACAGTTAATAATCTTGAACCAACTGCAGTTGCTGCTTTAATAGAGTTACCACCAAATAAACATGCCATTACAACATCACCGCTAACTAATGCAGCAGCACCTTCTTCAGGGTCCATTTGAATGATGTCCATTTTGCCTCTGTCAGCACCAACAACTTTCATACTTTCATCAAAAACGTATTCAGCCATTGTTCCTAGTGGAACAGCAACTTTCTTACCTTCTAATTCAGTAGCGTTAGCTTTTGTAATTCCAGATGCGTTAGATGTAACACAAGTGGTTCCACCCATCCCGTATTCCATAGCGATATCAACTAACTTGATTGGCGCGTTAGATTTTACAGCGTTGATGAAAGGTACTAAACCTTGTGAGTAAGAAATATCAATATCTCCTGCTAACATTGCATCAGTCATAGCTCCACCGTTAGTGAAGTTTGTCCACTTAACTGGTACACCAAGAGCTTTTGCAAAATTTTTCTTCTGCATGTCCTCTAGATTTGGACTTGGCCATTCTAGAAAGTATGCAACTCTAACTTCATTAGCTGCAGAGTTTGCAACTGAAATTGAAAGGTTTAGAGCAAATATAGATCCTAGAATAAAACTTAGTATTTTTTTCATTTATTCCCCTATGTTAATTTAATTAAATTAGCGCCATTTAAATTCAATTTCGTACGGTTGTAAAACAAAAAGATATGTTCAATCATAAGTTGTATATTTATGACGCATCATTTTGGGTGGTCAAAATATTTCTAGCAAACTAATTCATTTAGTCTAATAGTTAGAAATATTTAGAACAGTCAATTAAAAGAGAAAAAAATTATATGAGCTCAGAAACAAGAACTTCAGTTCCAAATTCATTAAATGAACATTGGATGCCGTTTACGTCGAATAAAGATTTTAAAGCAAACCCAAGATTAATTACTGAAGCAAAAGGAGTTTATTTAAAAACTCACCATGGAAAAACACAAATTGATGCGAGCTCAGGATTATTTTGTAATCCATTAGGACATGGAAGAAGAGAAATTACAGAAGCAGTTACTAAACAACTTGAAACATTAGATTACGCACAACCATTCCAACAAGGTTTTGGTGGTTCATTCGAATTAGCTACAAAAATTTCAAAACACACTCCAGGTGATTTAAACAAAATGTTTTTTACTATTTGTGGATCAACTGCTGTTGAAACTGCAATCAAAATTGCTATCGCTTATCACAGAGCAAAAGGAAACGCTCATAGATTTAGATTTGTTGGACGTGAAAGAGGTTATCACGGAATGAATATCGGATGTGTTTCAGTTGGTGGAATGATTAACAATGTTAAAACATTTGCAAGTATTTTAATGCCAGGTGTTCAACACATGAGACACACACATTTACCAGAACATAAATTTGTAAGTGGTCAGCCTGAAACAGGTGGAGATCTTGCGGACGATCTAGAGAGAATTGCAAGTAACTTTGGACCAGAAAATATTGCAGCTTGTATAGTTGAGCCTATTGCTGGATCTACTGGAACTTTAGTTCCTCCAAAAGGATATTTGCAAAGGTTAAGAGAAATTTGTGACAAGCATGGAATACTTTTAATTTTTGATGAAGTAATTACAGGCTGGGGAAGAACTGGTTCTTCTTTTGCAAGTCATGAGTTTGGTGTAACTCCAGATTTAATGACTATGGCTAAAGCAACAACTAACGGTGTTGTTCCAATGGGTGTTGTTGCATGTAAAGATGAAATTTATGATGCAGTAATGGATGCTTCTCCGATGGGATCTGTTGAATTGTTTCATGGTTACACTTATTCAGGTATACCAGTTGCAGTAGCTGCAGGTTTAGCTGTTCAAGATATTTTTGAAAAAGAGGATATTTTTAATAGAGCAAAAAATTTAGCACCTTATTTCCAAAAAGGGTTATTTTCTCTTCAAGATTTAGAATCTGTCGAGAACATAAGAGGTTATGGAATGATGGGTGGTATTGATATAAAAATGAATACTAAACCAGGTAAAGCAGGTTATGAATGTTTTAAAGCTTGTTATGAAGCAGGCGTTAACTTTAAAGCAACCGGAGACTGTTTAATTATCGCTCCTCAATTTATATGTGAAGAAAAACATATAGATGAGATTATTGATAAACTAAGAACAGGTATTACGAATTATCAAAAAAACCAAAAAAACTAATTAGTTTATTTTAAGACATGGAGAGTGCTTATGAAGATAGGCGTACCTAAGGAGATAAAACCTCAAGAAAATAGAATAGGATTGACACCTGATAGTGTTAAAACTTTAGTTTCTGAAGGTCACGAAGTTATTGTTGAAAATAATGGTGGCTTTGAAGCTGGATTTGAAAATGACCAATATACAAATGCAGGTGCAAAAATAGCAAGTACTGCAGCCGATGTTTTTAATGATGCGGATATAATTGTAAAAGTTAAAGAGCCACAAAAAGTTGAGGTTGATATGATTAGAGAAAACCAAATCGTCTATACATATCTTCACTTAGCAGCAGCAAAAGAATTGACCGAGGGTTTAATTAAATCAAAGAGTGTTAATATAGCTTATGAAACTGTAACAGATGATAAAGGAAGATTACCATTGTTAGCTCCAATGAGTGCAGTTGCTGGCAGAATGTCAGTACAAGCTGGCGCTCATTGTTTAGAAAAAAATCAAAGTGGAAGAGGACTTTTGTTGGGAGGTGCTCCAGGAGTGACCGGTGGTACTGTTGTAATTTTAGGAGGTGGTGTAGTAGGTGAAAACGCTGCAGTGATCGCAACAGGTATGCAAGCTAAAGTTCACATCGTTGATAAATCAGAAGTTAGATTGAAACAATTAGTAGAGATGTTTGGCGATAAAATTATTCCAGAGCAAAGTGATAAGATTGATTTACCTAAATTAGTTTCTGAAGCAGACTTATTGGTTGGAGGAGTGTTAATTCCAGGTGCAGAAGCTCCAAAATTAGTTACTAAAGACATGATCAAAAGTATGAAAAGAGGTTCTGTAATTGTTGATGTTGCAATTGATCAAGGTGGATGTGTTGAAACAAGTAAACCGACCACTCACGGTGAACCAACTTATATCGTTGATGATGTTGTTCATTATTGTGTAGCAAATATGCCAGGTGGAGTTCCAAGAACTTCTACTTTAGCATTAAATAACGCAACATTACCTTATCTAGTTAAAATAGCTAATAATGGTTATCAGAAAGCATTAAGTGAGGATAAAAATTTTTTAGCTGGATTAAATGTGCATAAAGGTATGGTTACCTATAAAGCAGTTGCTGATGTGTTTGGCCATGAATACATAGATCCAAATAAGGCAATATTAAATTAACTCTTTTGTTATTGATTTAATTCCTGATTTAAGAGAAATTTTAGGTTTCCAACCTAGTTTAAAGATTTTTGATGAGTCGACTAATTTTCTCATAGTACCATTTGGCTTTGACTTATCATAGATAAATTTACCTTTATAATTAGTAATATCAGCAATTAATAATGCTAAATCTTTAATATTTATGTCTTTTCCAAAACCAACGTTAATAAAATGGTTTTCTTCTCCACATATTTTTTTATAATTTTTTTTTGAGATACTCATTATTTTTGTAGAAGCTTTAGCAAAATCATCAACATGCAAAAATTCTCTCTTTGGTTTACCGTTGCCCCAAATTGTTACTGTTTTTTTGTTTTGTTTTTTTGCAGTTAAAATTTTTTTAATTAGTGCTGCTAAAACATGACTATTTGATGGATCGTAATTATCATTAGGACCAAAAAGATTAGTAGGCATTACAGCTCTAAAATCAGTATTATATTGTTTATTAAAACTTTGACACATTTTAATCCCAGCTATTTTAGCTATAGCATAGGCATCGTTTGTTTTTTCTAATTTTCCAGTTAATAAATATTTTTCTTTAATGGGAACAATAGTATCTTTTGGATAGATACATGAGGATCCTAAAAAAAGGAGCTTTTTAACTTTTGTTTTGAAAGAGGAAATAATA
>QCHC01000018.1 GCA_003279765.1 Pelagibacteraceae bacterium AG-390-M19
CTTTTTCAATTATCTTTTTAACTTTTTATTCAACAGAATTACCTTCTCCACTTAGTGATCATTTTCATGTAAGCCCTTATTACTATTATTCTATTCCAATCGCTTTGATTGTTGCTCTTGTTTTTTTGAATTATTTTGCAATGACTTTTGGAACTCAGTCCAGGTTAAGAAAAGAAGCTTTAACTAAAATGGAAGAAGTGATGGCCAAGGAACATGAGCTACTATCCTTAGGCGGTCAAGCTGCTGCAGCTGCGCATTCTTTGGGAACACCTCTTTCAACTATAAAAATAATTACCCAAGAATTACTAAAACAATTTGAAGGTAACAAAGATGTAGAAAAAGATATCAATTTATTATCAAGTCAGGTTGAAAGATGTAATGAAATATTAAAAAAATTAACGTTAAATCCAGATGAAGAAGATGAATTTATTGATAAGGATATTTCAATTAAAGATTATTTAAATGAAATTTTAAATTCATTTAAAGAGATAAGCACAAAGAAATTTATCTTTAATTTTGATCAAGACTCTAACTCAAAGAAAATAGTTAAATCTATAGAAATTGTCTATGGACTAAGAAATTTCATAGGTAATGCTAATAAATTTTCTGACGAAAATATTTTCATAAATTTAAAGAGTGATAGTGAATTTACCGAAATAAGTATTGAGGATGATGGTCCAGGTTATCCAAAAGATATTTTATCAAAAATAGGAGAACCGTATTTAAAATCAAATAATCCTCAAGATAAATCAAAAACAGGGCTTGGTTTAGGTTTGTTTATAGGAAAAACATTGTTAGAAAAAAATTTTGCTTTTGTAATATGTAGAAACTCCAAAACAAGATCTGGTGCTGAAGTGATAATTAAATGGAGAAATAAAGATTTATTTAATATTCAATGAAATTTTTTCTTTGTTTCGAACAAGGAGCTAAGTTGAGATATCATCACATCACCTAATTCATTTACATCAGTAATTTTTATAGCTCTATCATAATATCTCGAAACATCATGGCCAATACCAATCGCTAAAATTTCAATATCAGATTTATTCTCAATAAATTTGACCATTTTCTTTAAATGTTTTTCTAAAAAGTCTCCTGAATTTACTGAAAGTGTTGAGTCGTCAACAGGAGCTCCATCAGAAATTACCATTAAAATTTTTCTTTCTTCTTTTCTTTTTTTAATCCTGTTGTATGCCCAAGATATAGCTTCTCCATCAATATTTTCTTTTAACAAACCTTCTTTTAACATCAGACCTAAATTATTTTTTGCCTGTCTCCAATGTGTATCTGCACCTTTATAAATTATATGTCTTAGATCGTTAAGTCTCCCGGGTGTTTTTGGTTTTGAATTTTTAGTCCAAAATTCCCTACTTTGTCCACCTTTCCAGTTTTTTGTGGTAAATCCTAAAATCTCAACTTTGACCGAACATCTTTCGAGTGTTCTTGATAGGATATCTGCACAAATAGCAGCAATCGTTATTGGTCTCCCTCTCATAGAACCAGAATTATCAATAAGCAAAGTTACAACTGTGTCTTTAAAGTCTAGATCTTTTTCTTTTTTAAATGACAAAGAGTTATATGGATCCATTATTATTCTTGGTAACTTTGAACTATCAAGCAAGCCTTCTTCTAAATCAAATTCCCAAGCTCTATTTTGTTTTGCTAGTAATTGTCTTTGAAGTTTATTAGCTAACTTAGTAATTACATCTTGGAAACCAATTAACTGTTGATCTAAATTTTTTCTAAGTTTAGTAGCCTCATCTGCATTTTCTAGATTTTCAGCTTTAACAACTTCGTCGTATTGTGTAGTAAATATTTTATAATCAAGATTTACATTATCAATTTTTTTTTGAATTACCTGCTCAGAGTTTTGTTCATCAGACTCAACATCAGATAACTGCTCATCCAAATTGAACTCGTCTATACTATAATCAGCATCAACTGATGCCTCTGTTTGTTGTTCATCATTTTTATCTTTGTTATCTTCATTATCTTTATTTTGGTCATCATTTGATGGATTGTCTTGACCTTGATCTTGATTTTCTTCCTCTTTTTGGTCTTCCTCATCGCTTTGAAAAATATCCATTTCTTCAAGTATTTCGGAAAATTTAGAACTGTATGTATTTTGATTTTCTAAATTATTTAGCAAAAACTCTTTATGTTTATTAATTGATTGCTCAAAATCTTTTTCCCAGAAATTAAGCATTCTAGATGTTAAAGGATTTAGATCTATATTATGAAAATTTTTAAGCATATAAAGCTCAAATGCTTCAGCAACAGGAACGTCTTCTTTAGTTTTAAGCTGATCTTTTCTTTTACGATTAATTATTTGGGAATAGTTTTCAGAAAAATTTTTTTGAATTCCTTTTAACATTTTACCCCCTAGGGCTTCATATCTAATCTTTTCAGCTATATTATATAAAGATCTAGAAGATGTGTTTGTAGGTAAATTTTTTCTATAAATTTTTTCATCTGAAAATCTTTTTTTAAGTGCTAAGGAGTCTGTTTCAGCTCTTAATTTTATAAAATCACTCGGACTATTTAGATCATTTATTTCAAAAGATGAAATGTCTTTAGTCTTCTTATCTTCAGAGGATTTATTGTTTATATCAATATCGTCAGCAATAACTTTTGCTGTTGAAGATAAAGCTATTCTAAATTTTTCTTTTAAATTTGTTTCTTTATTGTTCATTTAAATTTGAATATTGATCAAAGATTCAGGCAACTCTTCACCAAAACATCTTTGATAATATTCTGCGATCGTATTTTTCTCAATATCATCGCACTTATTTAAAAAGGTTACTCTAAAAGCATAACCAGTATCTTTAAAAATTTCAGAATTTTCAGCCCAGTGAAGAACTGTTCTTGGGCTCATTACAGTTGATATATCTCCAGCAATAAAACCTTTTCTGGTTAAGGATGCTACTTTAATCATGTTAGCAACTTTTTCTTTTCCCTTTGCGCTATTTAAATTTTTATTTTTTGATAAAACTATATCCATTTCTCTATCTAGACTTAGATAGTTTAATGTTGTTACTATATTCCATCTATCCATTTGACCTTGGTTAATCTGCTGTGTTCCATGATAAAGTCCAGTAGTATCACCAAGCCCAACTGTATTTGATGTAGCAAATAACCTGAAATATTTATTTTGACTAATTACTTTGTTTTTATCTAATAGCGTGAAATTTCCTTCAGCCTCCAACACTCTTTGAATAACGAACATAACATCAGGTCTTCCAGCGTCATACTCATCAAATACTAAAGCAACTGGATTTTGAATTGACCATGGCAGAATACCTTCATTAAACTGTGTTACTTGTTTTCCATCTTTAAGGACAATTGCATCTTTACCTATAAGATCTATTCGACTTACGTGACTGTCTAAATTTACACGAATACAAGGCCAGTTTAGTCTTGCAGCTATTTGTTCTATATGTGTTGATTTTCCAGTTCCATGATATCCTTGTACCAATACTCTTTTATTAAAGGCAAACCCTGAAATGATTGCAAGAGTAGTATCTCTATCAAATTTATAATTTTTATCTATTTCAGGTACATATTCACTTTTTTTTGAAAAAGCATCCACTTCCATTTCAGAATCTATTCCAAAAGATTGTTTTAAAGAAATTTTTATATCAGGTTGAATGTTAAGATTTGGTGTCAATTTTTTCTCTATAAGTATTTTTTAGCTGTGTGTAGGCTAAAGTTATTAGTTTTAATTTTTCCTCGTATTTTTTATTTCCGGCATTCATATCAGGGTGAAATTTTTTAACAAGCACTTTGAATTTTTCTTGTATTTTTTGCCACTTTAAACCTACGGTTATTCCCAATATTCCAAATGCTTTAATATCTTTATGATCAAATTTAAATTGACGCATATGGTTATAATCTCCATTAAATTTATCTTTATCAAATTCATCCTTTAAAGTTGTGTTCCATAGAACTTTAAAAAAATTATCTGAGGAACTAAAGTTTTGTGTAGGTTTATGCCAAGTCATATCTGACTTTAAAAAGTTGATTACTTGATTGTCACTCATTCCTGAAAAATAATTCCAGTTTTTGTTAAATTCTTTAACATGTTCTAGACAGAGCATTCTATATTTTCTGCTATTATCCTTCTCAATTGGTGCTCTATATTCACCAATTTTATTACAATTATTCCAGTCACAAATATTTTTCATGGTATAATAATCACTATATGGATATTAATGAATTAATTGCAATTATAAAAAAAAAATTGTCAGATCAAATAAATATTCAAAATATAGAAATAGAAGATAAATCTTTTCTTCATAAAAATCATAAAGGTAATCAAGAGGGCAAATATCATTTAAAATTAAATATAGTTTCAGATGAGCTAAAAAATATGAATAGAATTGAAAGTAATAAAAAAATTTACAAAGTATTAGATAAAGAGCTAAAAGAAACTATCCACTCAATTCAAATTCAGCTATCTTAAGTAATCTTTAAAAAATTTTTTTAATCTTTCTTTTGAATATTCATTATTTATCTGTGGAGATCCAATTTTTTTCAACAATACTAAATTAATTTTTTGAGATTTATTTTTTTTATCCTTTGCCATGAAAAATAATATTTTATTTAAATTTTTTTTTGTAAAAAATTTATCAACGGATATTGATTGATTTAAATTATTGACATGATTTAATATTAGATTGTAATCCCTTTTTTCAAGTATTTTTAAACTTAGGCTAAAACTCAACGCAGTTTTCATACCTAAAATTACCGCCTCACCATGATTTAATTTTTTACTGTAATTTAAACTCGCCTCATAAGCATGACCAAATGTATGTCCAAAATTTAGAACTTTTCTTAAATTTTTTTCTTTCTCGTCTTTTTCAACTACACTCTTTTTAATTTTACAGCTTTCATAAATCGCTTTTTCAATAAATGGAGAAGTCAGTTGAGTAATTTTACTAACATTTTTATTCAAAAATTTAAAAAAATTTTTATCTTTTATTAAAGAATGTTTTAAAATTTCACCATATCCACAAATAATCTCTCTTTTTGGGAGCGACTTAAGAAAATCAACATCTGATATAACTAAGTTTGGTTGATAAAAACTACCAATTAGGTTTTTTCCATAATTTGAATTTATACCAGTTTTACCACCTATCGAAGAATCTACTTGGGATAAAAGTGTTGTTGGTATATTTATAAATTTCATACCTCTTTTAAAGATACTAGATGCAAAACCACTTACATCACCTGTAATACCTCCGCCTATTGAAATTAAGCAGTCATCTCTAGAGAAGTTTTTATTTAATAAAATTTCTAGAATTTTATTTATAATACCAAAGCTTTTATTAGCCTCGCTGGCACTAAAAAAACATATATATATTTTCTTTTTTTTTAATGAATTTTTTATTTTAGTGATAAATTTTTTTGGCACATTTTTATCAACTACGAGAAGACATTGATTAAATGTTAAAGAATTATTCTTGATTATGTTTGAAAAGTTAGTAATTAAATTTGATCCAATTATTATTGGATATTTTTGTGTTTTTGTTTCAATTTTCAATTTAATTGGTTTCATAAATTTCTTTAATTTTGCCTACGATTTCATTTTTTGTGAGATTATCACATTTGATTTCATATAACGCTTTAGAATAAATGTTAGTTCTTTTTTTGATTAAATCAATTAAATCGCTATCTTTAGCATTTATTGTTAAAGGTCTTTTTTTGCTATTTTTAATTCTTTTAATTAAAATTTTTTCATTCCAATTTAACCAAAATGAATAATGATTTTTTAAAACCTCATTTCTTATATTTTTGTTTGCAAAGGCACCTCCTCCTAGAGAGACTACAGTAGAATTGAGTTTTAATTTTTTGAGTGTAGTTTTTTCTTCAATTTTTCTAAAATATTCTTCTCCTTTTGTTTCAAATATTTTTCTAATTGTTGTATTTAAATTTTTCTCAATTTCTTTATCTATATCTACAAAATTTAATTTAAATTTTTTGGCAACCAAAGACCCTATAGAACTCTTTCCAGAACCCATCATACCTAAAAAAACAAGATTTTTTTTTAATTTCATAAGTTTAAATATTGAAAAAACACAAATATGTCTTAATTTGAAATTAACTAAAGTTATATGCAATTCAACAAAAATACAAGTTCGAGCAAAAAAAGTATAATTGGACTAGTTGTTAAATCTATTTTTGGACTAGTAATTGTTCTTGGTGTTGTTTTCATTCTTAATTCAATTGATTTTCCCGCCCCTAAAAAGGAAATAGAAAAAATTATTCCAAATGAAAATTTTAAAATTGTTAAATAAAAAATTTTTTTTTATTTTTTTTATCCATCTAGTTTTTTTAAATCCTATTCATGCAGAAGATAATCCAATCGATATTTGGAATCTTGAAAAAAAAGAAAATGAAACTGTTGAAGAAACACTTATACCGGAAGGTGAAAACAATAATGATCAAACAAGTGTCTTTGATATGCAGTCAGATAAAAATACAGGCTCTATAGAATTAGATGAAAATTTAATATCAAAAGAAGTCAAAATTGTAGGATTATATGATCCTGAAGAATATGGTTTGACTATTGATATGTGGACAAATTCTGACGGACAAAAGTTAAAAAGGTTATTTGATAGTTTAAAGAAAATTAATCTTTCTAATGATGCTTTAGAAATTATGGAAGTCTCATTATTAACTAACGCTCATTATCCTAGTCAAAATATTACTGAAAATGAATTTTTAAAATTTAAATCTGATTGGTTAATCAAAAATACTAATTTAGAACTAATCGAAGAATTTTTGATTAATAATCAAATTGTAAGCTCTCATCCTGAATTAACAAGACATTTATTAGATAACTACTTATCAGACACAGATCTAAAAAAAACTTGTGAATTTTTTACAAAAATTAAAGAACCAGTTGAAGATGAATATTTATCAAAATTAAATTTATATTGTTTGGTTAATTATGGAAAAAATGAAGAAGCACAATTAATTCTAGATCTTAAAAAAGAGTTAGGTTTTCAAGATGAATATTTTGAGAATAAAATGAATTACCTATTTGGTTATATTGAGGAGGCATCCAAAGAAATCTCGGAAGGTTCAGTATTCGAGTTTCATTTAGCACATAGAACAAATCCAGATTTTTCATTTGAACCAAATGAAAATACACCACAATTAATTTGGAAATATCTTTCAAATTCAAATTTATTACCGGACCTAAGTAATGTTGATATTAATGATCAAAACAAAATCTTAATTATTGAAAAAGCTGCAAATTATAAAATTTTTTCAGAAAAAGACTTGTTTGAATATTATAAAAAATTTCAATTTAATATTGATCAATTATTAAGCGCAACTGATACTTATAAGTTGCTGTCTCCAGTAGAAGCAAGAGCATTAATTTATCAAAGAGCACTTTTAACGAGTGAACCAGAATTAAAATTGAAATTTTTACAGTTGTTGAAGCAGTTATTTGAGGACAATAAAATTGGATTAGCTTTTGATATAGAGCTCAATAACTTCTTGAACGAAATTGAAGTAGATAATGTTCCTTCAGATTATTTAAGTTTCTACAATAATTATTCAAAAAATCATAATTCAGAGTTCAAAAAAATTGAGTACAATAATAATATTTTACATCAATCTAAGTGGGTAAATTATTTTAGAGGAGATTATTCAAAATCTGAAATACAAGAAGATTTAAAAAAATTTCTAGATAGAATAATTTTTAGTAATGAAACCTTGTCTACTAAAGATATAATTTTTCTAGAAAGTCTCAAATCAGATGGAGTAGAAATACCAAGTGAGTATGACAGATTGTATTCACAAAAACCCTATGAACTTGATGAAAATTTAGTGGATTTGATAAATGCAAATGAAGTTGGAACAGTTTTATTATCTTTAATTGAGATTATAGGTAATGACAAAATAGAAAATATTGATGAAAAAAGACTTTATTTTATCTCGAATACACTCAATCAAATAAATGCTGATTTAATAAGAAATAAGCTATTGCTAAAAGTTCTTCCTTTAAAAGTATAAAAATTATAATAACATACAAATTTTATGGCTATTAGAACGATTATTACAGAACCGAATAAATTACTTCGACAAGTTTCAAAACCAGTGGAAGCTGTTGGAGGTGAAGAGCAAAAATTAATGAATGATATGCTCGATACAATGTATGATGCTAATGGTATTGGTCTTGCGGCAATTCAGATTGGTATACCAAAAAGAATTATAGTGATGGATATAAGCAAGGATGAAAATAAAAAAGAGCCTAGATACTTTGTAAATCCAGTTATAAAAAATAAAGATCCACTCAAGGCAACCTACGAAGAAGGATGTTTATCTGTACCAAACCAATTTGCTGAAATTGATCGACCAAGCAAATGTGAAGTAGAGTATTTAGATTTCAACGGAAAAAAACAACTACTAAAGGCAGATGGATTGCTTGCAACATGCATTCAGCATGAAATGGATCATTTGGAAGGGATATTGTTTATCGATTATCTTTCAAAACTAAAAAAATCAATGATCATAAAGAAACTTTCAAAATTAAAATCCAACACAGCCGAATTTTAAAAAGATGTCAAAAAAGTTAGTTTTTATGGGTACGCCCATGTTTGCTGTACCAATTTTAAAATCTTTATATCAAAATGGATATAATATTTCCTGTGTATATACACAGCCACCTCAAAAATCAAAAAGAGGACAAAAAATTAATAAGTCTCCAATACAAGGTATTTCTGAAACTTTAAATTTAGAATACAGAACACCACCAATTTTAAACAATGAAGAGGAGTATAATTTTTTAAATTCTTTAGATGCCGATTTAGCAATAGTTGTTGCTTACGGACAAATCATACCTAAAAAATTTCTAAACTTAACTAAAACAGGTTTTATAAATATACATGCATCTTTACTACCTAAATGGAGAGGGGCCGCACCAATTCAAAGATCTATTATGAATTTAGACCAGGAAACTGGAATAAGTATAATGAGAATTGCTGAAAAATTAGATACAGGGCCAGTTTGTAATAATTATAAAATTCAACTTAATGAAAATTTTAACGCGTTAGAAATTAGCGAAAAGCTTTCTAATTTAGCAGCAGAAAAAATTTTAGATAATGTAGATGATATTTTAGAGGATAAAGCAAATTTTGTTGAGCAAGATCATTCGAATGCCACCTATGCTTCAAAAATTCAAAAAACTGAAGGTCAAATTAATTGGGATGAAAATGCTGAAAAAATTATTGGTAAGATAAACGGTTTATATCCATCACCAGGAGCATTTTTTATTTTTAATGGAGAAAGATATAAAATTTTAAAAGCTCAAATTGGAAGAGCTCAAGGAAATCCAGGGTCAGTATTGAGTGATAGTCTTGAAATCGCTTGTGGTAATAATCAATCGATTATTTTGAAGGAAATCCAAAGGCAAGGGAAAAGACCTCAAAATATTGGTGAATTTATTCAAGGTTCGCAGATAAAAAAAGGCTCAAAGATATAAATGTTTAGATATCAGCTTTTGATAGAATATTTAGGGACAAATTATAAAGGTTGGCAAATTCAAAAAAAAAATAAAACTATCCAAGGAATACTTCAAAACAAAATTAGAAAATTATTAAAAGAAAATATTACTATAGTTGGATCTGGTAGAACCGATGCTGGTGTTCATGCTATAGAGCAGTCCGCACATTTTGATATAAAAAACAAATTATTAAACTTAGATAAATTTATTAACTCAATTAATCATTTTTTAAAAAATGAAAATATTGTAGTTCTTAAAATAAAAAAAAGGAGTAGTAATTTTCATTCAAGATTTTCTGCAAAAAAGAGAATTTACAAATATATCATTTTAAATAGAATAAGTTCACCGGTGATTAAAAAAACCCAAGTTTGGCATGTAAGAAAAAAATTAGATTTAGATTTAATGAAATTAGGGGCAAAAAAATTAGTTGGTACTAAAGATTTCTCAACATTTAGGGCGTCAAGTTGTAATGCAAAAAGTCCAGTTAGAACAATGGATTTTGTGAAATTAAAATCTTCAAATGATAAAATAGAAATTCAATTTAAATCTCAATCTTTTCTTCAACAGCAAGTGAGATCTATGGTTGGTTGTTTGAAGTATTTAGGTGAAAAGAAATGGGATTTAAAAAAATTCGACAAAGCTTTAAAATCTAAAAAAAGATCAATGTGTGCTCCTCCAGCACCACCTACTGGCTTATTTTTATCTAGAATTTTTTATTAGATTTTTTTTATTACTCATGGCAAATTTTTTATTTATCCGCCATCTAGACTCCGCTCTTACAATATACCCACAACAATTTTTTGAATCGCACTTACATGGAAATTGTTTGTAATTTTCGTCATAACCAAAACCATAATCACAGGTAAATTCTTCACCTTTTTGAATATCTCTTATTGCTTTAACCCAAATTTTAAGACCTTTGCCATCATAATCACAATTATTGTCGCAAGAATGATTAATTAATCCTGCAGTGTTCCATGAAAAATCTCCATCAAGGTCATATCTTTTGTTAATAGTAAATAAATAGATTGGTTTACTATTGTCATATTTATCAGATTCTTCAGTTTGTTTTTTTGTAATTAGTTTACCAATGTAATCAATTATTTTGGTACCTTCTTTGATATCTCTAGTAGCATAAAGTCCTCTACCTCTTTTATCGATATCAGATTTTTTAATTTTATATAATTTCATAAAGATTTTTTATTTAGAGTTTTCCTAGGATTTATCAATTAAATTCTAAAAGAGCATCAACATGTCTTTGAGTACTATCTTGTAGTGCTTTTAAATCATATCCACCTTCTAGTATAGATACAACATTACCTTTACAAAATAATTTTGAAATTTCTAAAGTTCTTTTTGTAATTGTATAATAATCTTCCGCATTAAGTTTTAATTGTGCTAATGGATCATCAATATGAGCATCAAAACCTGCAGAAAACAGTAGAAATTCTGGTTTAAATTCTTTTAATTTCTTTAATACCAGTTCATAAGCATTTAAATATTCTGTAGCACTGGTTCCTGCTTCTAGTGGAATATTTAAAATATTATTAAATTTTCCAATCTCTTTTTCTGATCCTGAACCTGGATAATATGGAAATTGATGTGTAGAAATATATAAAACTTTTTCATTATTGAAAAAAATATCTTGAGTTCCATTTCCGTGATGGACATCAAAATCAATTATAGCTATTTTTTTATAACCATATTTTTCAATTAAATAATTAGCTCCAACTGCAACATTGTTATAAATACAAAAGCCCATTGCTTTTTCTTTTTCTGCGTGATGACCCGGGGGTCTTACTGCGCAAAAAGCATTTTTAAATTCTTTTTCTTCCACACCATCAATCGCTGCTATAATTGATCCAACAGCGTCCATTGTTGCCTCTTTGCTACCAGGAGAAACAACTGTATCTCCATCTAAAAAATTAAAACCATTTTGAGGGTATGATCGATTGACATGATCAATATATTCAGAAGAATGAGTTTTTATTAATAATGATTTTTCAAATTTTGATGGCTTTTTCCATATTAAATTTTTGTTATCTAATTTTTTAAAATTATCAATAACAGCTGTAACTCTATCTATTTTTTCAGGATGTCCATCTCCTGTATTGTGATTTTTGTATTTATCAGAAGTAATTAAAGCTGTTTTCACTTAAAATATTTCTTTAAAATATTTGAATAAATTAAAGTTAATTTTTTTAAATCACTTAAAGAAACTGCCTCATCTACTTTATGCATTGTTTTTCCAACCAAACCAAATTCTAAACAAGGTGCAATTTTTCTAATAAATCTAGCATCAGAGGTGCCTCCTGTTGTTGAGAGTTCAGGTTTAATTTTAGTAATCTTTTTAATTATATCTTGGATCATATATGTAGTTTGGTTTGGTTTAGTTAAAAAAGCTTCACCAGATACACTATATTCAATTTTGTAATTTGACTTGTTTTTATAACAAATTTTCTTCAATATTTTATTTATTTTTGTCTTAATTGAATTCGATGAATGTTTGTTATTGAACCTAATATTAAAAGTTGCATTAGCCACACCCGGAATCACGTTGTCAGCTGTATTATCAATATTTATTTTTGTAATCTCTAGGTTTGTTGGTTGAAAATCTTTTGTTCCTTTATCAAATTTAATTTCTTTTAATTCTTTTAATATTTGAACAAGAGCAGTTGATGGATTGTTGGCCCTATGAGGATAAGCAACATGACCCTGAACACCTATTACCGAAAGTCTACCATTCATACTTCCTCTTCGACCAATTTTGATCATTTCTCCTAATTTATTTGGATTAGTTGGTTCTCCAACTAAACAAAAATTAATTTTTTCTTTTCTTTTTTTTAAGTATTCGACAACTTTTTTTGTACCGTTAATAGCAACTCCTTCTTCATCACCAGTAATTAGTAAGCTTATAGAGCCATTAATTTTTTTGTTATTTTTAACAAAAATACTTACAGCAGAAACAAAGGCTGCAATAGAGCTTTTCATGTCATTTGCTCCTCTTCCAATTAGATGTCCTTTTTTAATTGAGGGTCTAAAAGGATTTACAGTCCAATCTCGTAAATTTCCAGCAGGCACAACATCTAGGTGACCAGCGTAACAAAAATTTGGACCTTTAGACCCAAGTCTCGCATAAAGGTTTTTAACTGGTTTACTGTTTTTTTCTTTAAACTCTAATATTTTAGTTTTGAAACCAAGTTTTTTTAATTTTTTTTCTAAAAATTTCATTACTCCGGCATCTATTGGAGTTACAGACGGGTAACGAATTAGCTCTTTGGCTAATTGTAATTCATTAATTGTTTGCATTTTAATCTCTTAAAAGATCGTTTACTGATGTTTTAGATCTTGTTTTTTCATCTACTTGTTTGATGATTACTGCACAATATAATGAAGGCGCAGCAGGATTATTTTTGTCTGGTAATGATCCAGGAACAACTACCGAGTAGGGTGGTATTTTACCATGAGCTACTTCACCAGTTTTTCTGTTAACGATTTTAGTTGATTGGCCAATATACATACCCATACTCAGTACTGAGCCTTCCCCAACTATTACACCTTCCACAACTTCTGACATAGCGCCTACAAAAACATTATCTTCAATAATAGTCGGAAGTGCTTGTGCTGGCTCTAAAACTCCACCAATACCAGTTCCAGCTGAAATATGACAATTTTTTCCAATCTGACAGCAACTACCTGCACGACTAAAAGTATCCATCATTGTTCCTTCATCTATGTATGCACCAATATTTACATAACTCGGCATTAGAACTACATTTTTAGCAACATATGATCCTTTTCTGATTGCAGTATTTGGTACCATTCTAAAACCTGCTTTTTCAAAATCAGTGTTTGACCATCCAGCTGTTTTTCCTTTTAATAAATGAGCTTTATCTCTCCAAGCCGAATAGGGGCCATCTAAAGTCTCCATACCATGGATTCTAAAACTTAGCATAATCGCTTTTTTTAGGTGTTGGTGAGTTACCCATTCACCATCAATTTTTTCAGCAACTCTAGATTTACCGCTATCTAGATCTTCTATTACTTGATTAATAGTATCTTTTAATTTTTGATCTGAATTTTGATTAACTTGATCTTTGTTTTCCCAAGCTTCATTTATAATGTTTTCTATACTCATATTTTATTGGTTTTTTAATAACCTTATTTCTTTTAAAAATAAAGTAAGATTTTCAATTTTATAATCAATATATTCTTTATCAGATTCTTTTTTACCCCATTCCTCATCATTAATTAACCAAGCAGTAATTGTTCCTCGCTCTTTACCTGTTGATAAGTTTTTTGCTATATCTTCGATATATAAAGTTTCTTTTGGATCAATTTTAAACTTTTCTATCATTAAATCGAAAGCTTTAGCTTCTGGTTTTGGATGATATTCTGAATCCACAATATCAAATATACCTTCAAATTGGTCATCAATTCCCAGAGTTGTCGTAATATGCTTTACATGATTTTGACTGCCATTAGTAAAGACAAATTTTCTTAAATTTATATTCTCTAATTCATATCTTAATGCTGTATCTTTTTCTAAAAAAGATAAATCAATATCATGAACAAAATCTAAAAATTCTTTAGGATCAATTTCATGATGTATCATAAGACCATTTAAGCTTGTGTTGTATTTGTGAAAGTAATCTGTTTGAAGTTCTTTGGCTTTTTTTAAATCTACATTTAATTTATTTGAAATATATTCAGTCATTTTTCGGCTAACTTGACCAAAAACTGCCTCTAGGTCACTATAAAGTACCCCATCACAATCAAATAGAATATTTTTAATGTTGTCTAAATTTTTCATTGTCTAATTAAAGTTCCAGATCCTTCATCTGATAAAAGTTCAAATAGAACAGAGTGATTTTTTCTTCCATTTATTATAACAACTCCTTTTACCCCGTTACTAGCAACATCTAAGCAATTATTTATTTTTGGGATCATGCCGCCAGTAATTGTTTCATTATCGATTAAGTTTTTTATAGACTCTGAATTAATCTCTGGAATTAGATTTTTATTGTTATCCAAAACACCCTCTACGTCACTTAATATAATTAACCTTCTTGCGTTAATTTTTTTAGAAATATAGCCAGCTGCGGTGTCTGCATTGACGTTATAAGTTTGATCATTTTTATCCAAACCTAAAGGTGCAATAATTGGGACTTTTTTATCTGCTACAATTTTATCTATTATTGATTGATCTACATTTATAGGAGAGCCCACAAAACCGAGCTCTTCATTTTCTTGGATAACAGTTAAAATATTATTTTCCTTGGAATTAATACTCTGACTTTTACAATTTTGCTTATCTAGAGCATTGATAATTTCTTTATTAAAATCAATTAATACTTCTTCTACAACTTTAATAGTTTCTTTGTCTGTTACCCTTAATCCTTTTATAAATTTACTTTCTAAACCTATCTCATTAAGTTTATTGTTTATTCTTTTTCCACCTCCATGAACAATTATAGGAGTAAATCCCAGTTTATTTAGCGTTGAAATATCTTGAATAAAAATATCAAAAATATTTTGATCAATTAAAACGCTACCACCACATTTAATGACAATATATTCATTGTTATATTTCTTTAAATATTTTTTTACTTCTTCAGTTGAAGGACCATCTAACGGTAGAATTGTTTTCAATTCTTCTTCTTTTATATCCAACATTAAGTTGTTGTTTTAACAGTCGTTCGTTTCATTATGAAAACTTGTTGCGCCATAGTTAAAATATTATTCACTGTCCAATATATTACCAACCCTGCTGGGAAAGGTGCCAAAATTATTGTTAGGAATAATGGAAAGAACATAAATATTTTTGCTTGCATTGGATCTGTTGGTGCAGGATTTAATTTTTGTTGAATCCACATAGAAACACCCATTGCAACAGGCCATGCTCCAATGACTAAAAATGATGGTACATCATAAGGTAATAATCCAAATAGATTAAACAAAGATGTAGGGTCTCTCTCAGATAAATCTTGTATCCAGCCATAAAAAGGCATTTGTCTCATTTCAATTGTTACAAATAAAACTTTGTATAAAGCAAAGAAAACTGGAATTTGTACAAGTATTGGTAAACAACCAGACATTGGGTTTACTTTCTCTTTTTTATAAAGAGCCATCATCGCTTGTTGCAATTTCATTTTGTCGTCTTTGTGTAGCTCTTTAAGTCTTGCCATTTCAGGCTGTAAGGCTTTCATTTTTGCCATGCTTCTAAACGAAAAGTTTGCAAGTGGGAAAAATGCTAATCTAATACAAATCGTAATTGCTATAATTGCTAAGCCATAATTTCCAAGTAATTTAAAGAAATAATCTATTCCAAAAAATAATGGCTTGGTAATAAAGTATAAAAATCCCCAATCAATTGTTAAGTCAAATTTATCAATGTTTAAAGATTCAGCATATCCATCAATTACATCAACTCTTTTTGCAGCTACAATTATTTGTAAGGTTTCTTCAATCAATGAATTTTCATTAAGTTCCAATGGTTCTGTTGAAACAAAATTTGCTCTAAACTTATCTTTGTAATCAAATGTTGTTTTAAATTCTTTTTCTCGAGGTGGAATTAGCGAAGTAACCCAGTATTTATCTCCAATCCCTAACCAACCTTTTTGAGCTGTTCTTGAAAATTTCTTCTCTTGTATATCGTCGTAGTCTTCCTCAATAAGTTCATCATCAAGTGTTGCTACTAATCCTTCATGAAGTATATAGAAATTAGATATATCAGGCATTTCATTTCTAATGATTTGCCCATAAGTATAAAAATCATATTTTTTATTTGTAGGATTGATTACACTTTGTTTAATTGAAAATAAATATTTATCATCTAAAGCGATCTCTTTTTCAAAAGTAATACCTTGATCATTTTTCCAAGATATTTTTATAGGAGATTGATCAGTTAATTTATTGTTTCCTGTAACTTTCCAAATAGAACTTGAATTTGGAATTTCAACATTTTTATCAGATGTAATAAAACCACTTTCAATTAAATAGCCATCTTTAGAATTTCTTGGCGAAAGAAGTTTAACTTTTTCTTGTGAGTCTAGACTAACATTGTATTGTTTAAAAGTTAGATCATCAATTACACCACCTTTAAGCGATATAGAACCAACAATACTTTCATTTTCAAAATTAATTCTTTCACTTTGATTTAAAGCTTCTTCTCTTGATATTTCAGCAACACTTTCTTTTTGATCTAGGGAAGGAGTATCACTGTTTTGTTCTACTTTATTTCCTTCAACCATATTTTCTTTAGTAATTGGTGGAGGAGCAAAAAATAGTGAATATAAAACTATAACTGCTGCCGATAATGAAATTGCTGCTACTATATTTTTAGTATCCATATTATTTAAATTTTGTATTTTTTTTAACAGGATCAAAACCTTCACCACCACCTAAAAATTTGATTGGGTGACAAGATAAGATTCTTTTAATACTTAAAAATGATCCTTTTAACAGACCAAATTCTTTAAGAGCATCAACACTATATTCTGAGCAAGTAGGTAAATATCTACAAGAATGTCCAAATAGAGGACTAATCAGATATTTATAACCTTTGATAATTTTAATTAATATATTTGTAAAAATATTCATTATTTTATTTTTTCAAAATCCTGAAATAGAGTTTCTTTTATTAATTTGTACTCATTATTTAGCATAGATGACTTAGCGATAACAAGGAATGAATAATTAAAATTTATTGATATTTTTTTAACTGCTTCGTTTAAAATATTCCTTAATCTTCTTTTTATCTTATTTCTTTTAACTGCATTTCCAATTTTCTTTTTTGTTACAAAGCTAATATTGAGTTTTTTATTATCTTTATTCATTAATTTGCCAAAGAAAATAGTTACATACTTATTTGAAAACTTTTTTTGCTTAAGTAAATTTTTAAATTCCTCGTTTTTTGAAAGAGCAACAATTTTGCTTTTCATTAATTTACACTGATACAGTTAAAGATTTTCTTCCTCTAGCTCTTCTTCTAGCTAAAAGTTTCTTTCCACCTTTAGTTTTCATTTTAGATCTAAAGCCATGTTTTCGAGCTCTTTTTTTGTTTGAAGGTTGGTATGTTCTTTTCATAAATAAATTGATTAAATTTTATAAATTTTGCCCCTTTATATTAGCAATAATAGAAATAGCAAATAGAAGATTTAGGAATAAAATAACAATATTCATGGAAAAAACAAAAAAAATTAAACTATTTATAGGTTTATCTTACTTATTAATTGTTAGTTTATTTTTATATTTTTTCTTTTCAAAATTCAGTCTTCAGGAGATTACATCTTATGATTTTTTGAGAAATTATAGATCTTATTTAATTGAGTTGAAGAATTCTAATTTATTTTTAGTTACAATTTCTTTTTTGTTTTTAACAGTGCTTTGGGTATTTCCGTTTCTAGGCTTTGGATCTCCCGTGGCACTTATGGGTGGTTTTATCTTTGGGAAATGGATTGGAACACTAGTTGTGGTAACTGGTTTAAGTATCGGTGCAACTTTTTTATATATATATATTTGGAAATTATTTTTTTAAAAGATTTAATTCGAGAAAAATTTCTTAATAAATTTCACAATCTTGAAATTAAATTTAAAAAATCTGAATTTTTTTTATTTGCTGGTTTACAGATTTATAGGAGGAGTTCCTTGGCAAATAAGCTGTCTATTGCCTACATTATTTAATGTTAGAGTAAAAAATTTTCTATTTGCAACTTTTTTAGGAATAATACCTCAGATTTTTTTGGCAGTTTCAATTGGAAGCGGGATTGAAAAAGTAATCGATCAAAATTCAGATGTTCCTGGAATGATAGATATTATCTTTTCTCCAGATATCTATATTCCTCTTTTAGCGTTTTTTTGTACTAATTGTGATTTCAATTATTTTTAGAAAAAAATTTTACAGTAATTAATGGTGCTCCCACCCTGTACTGACCAGGGAACTAGTCATTACCAATGACTTGTTATGCCATTTAACTACAGGAGCCAAAATACATTTAGTAATTTATTGATAATAAAGCATTTTTTTTCAAATTATTGCCTTAATTTTTTTTGATTATAATGATCTATATCTACTAAAAAAAAATGTTATGGGAATTCACTACGATTATAAATCAACAAAAGGCAACAAGCTTATGGAGAAGCAAGCTAAAAGAGAAAGAAAGCTTGCTGAAAAAAAAGCTAAACGTTTAGCTAAAGAAGGCCCCGAAAAAAGAAGAACCTACATCAAAACCATTAGATCCTAATAAACCAATATCGTTAGATTTTTTGACCAATCCCAACAAAGAATGAGTTCTAAAGATAAAAATGAGCGTTTGAGCTTAGCTTTAAGAAAAAATTTAAAAAAAAAGAAAATTATTTCAAAAAAAAAATAAAAAAAAAATCTAAGTAATGTCTATTCAGCCTGACTCGTGGATTAAAAAGATGTGTAAAGAACACAATATGATTGAACCATTTTTAGATCATCAAGTTGCGGAGGGAAAAATATCATATGGATTAAGTAGTATGGGTTATGATGTTAGGATTTCTGATGAATATAGAATATTCACTAATGTAAATAATTCTTTAGTTGACCCAAAAAATTTTTCAGATGATAATTTTATAGAGAAAAAGGGACCACATTGCATTATTCCTCCAAACTCATTTGTTTTGGCTAAAACAGTAGAATATTTCAAAATACCAAAGGATGTACTTTGCATATGTGTTGGTAAAAGTACTTACGCAAGAACAGGTATAATTTGCAATGTAACTCCTATCGAAAACGAATTTGAAGGAAATATAGTTATAGAGCTAAGCAACACTACACCTAATCCAGCAAAAATTTATTCCAATGAAGGCATAGCCCAGTTTTTATTTTTTAAATCAGAAACTCAACCAGAGACAACTTATAAATCTAAGAACGGTAAATATCACGGACAAACTACTATTCAGGTTGCTAAAATTAAAAAATAAGTTATGGACAAATTTCTGATTGATGGTCCTAGCAAAATCAAGGGCAAAGTTTCAATATCAGGTTCTAAAAATGCTTCACTGCCAATATTAGCAGCAACATTACTTTTCGATTTACCGGTAATTATTAAAAACCTACCAAGAGTAAAAGATATTAACACAATGCTCAATTTACTTAAGTCTCTAGGATCAAAAATCGAACTTTCTAAAGATAAAAAAACTGCAAAAATTTCAAACAATAAAAATATGAAAACTTTTGCTAGTTATTCATTAGTTAAAACAATGAGAGGTTCAATTTTAGTATTAGGACCATTAGTTGCAAAATATCATAAGTCAAAAACATCATTACCAGGTGGTTGCTTAATTGGTGCAAGACCAGTTAATTATCATTTGTCAGCTTTAGAAAAACTTGGGATGAATTATGAAATTAAAGATGGTTACATTTTAGCAAAATCTTTTAGCAAACTTAAAGGTGGACTAATTAGATTTCCTAAAATTACTGTTGGAGCTACTGAAAATTCTATAATTGCTGCATGCTTGGCAAAAGGAAAAACAATATTAAGAAACTGTGCTGTTGAGCCAGAAATAAAAGATCTTACAAATTTTCTTAATTTGGCTGGTGCAAAAATTAGTTGGAAAGGGAGAACTTGTACTATTAACGGAGTGAGTTCTTTAAAATCAACAAGTTATTCAGTGATGTCTGATAGAATTGAAGCTGGTACTTTTTGTGTAGCAGCAACTCTAGCTAGAGGGAATTTGGAAATTAATAATTTAGATCCAAAAATAATAAATACAGAACTTAATTTATTAAAAAAAAACAGGAGCCAAAATAAAAGTAAGCAAAAATAAAATTCATATTAATGGACCAGAAAAAATTAAGTCTATTAAAAATATTAAAACAAAAGAGTTTCCTGGAATTCCAACAGATCTACAAGCGCAATTAATGGTTTTAATGTGTAAAGCAAGAGGAAAAAGTTCAATCACAGAGAATATTTTTGAAAATAGATTTATGCATGTTGCTGAATTACAGAGATTAGGTGCAAATATTATTACCAAAAATAATAAAGCTTATATTGAGGGTAATACGAAATTTATTGGTGCTGAAGTTATGTCTAGTGATCTAAGAGCATCAGTGGCACTTGTCTTAGCAGCTTCAGTTGCACAAGGGAAATCTGTAATTAATAGGATTTATCATTTAGATCGTGGTTATGAAAAAATTGAAAATAAATTAAAAAATATCGGTGTTAAAATAAAAAGATTAAAAAGATGAACAAATATTTGGCTAAAATTATTGCTACAGACAAAGAGGGATTACAAATGATTTCAGCTTGTAGTTCAGGAGCCAAAGTAAAAGTTTCAGACATTAAATATCTAGAATCTAATAAGGTATTTTTATTATCAATTGAGCGTATTAAAGTAGAAAATGAAAATGAGGATAAAAAAGTCAATAGTATCTGCAGATTTGATTTTGTTGATAATGTAAAGTCAAAAAATATTGATCAATCAAATCAAGAATTGGTTTTAGAATTAGTAGGAATAGATTATTTGAAAAATAACGATGTTTATGAAATAAATCTCTTTTTTAGTAATAATGCTCATATCGCTTTGACCGCTGAAACGATTGAAGCAATA
>QCHC01000019.1 GCA_003279765.1 Pelagibacteraceae bacterium AG-390-M19
TAAAAGATGTTAAATTAATAACAAAAGGAAATTTAAAATTATTAATTTAAATTTAAAAACTCTTTAACAGCCTTAACTTTTGTATGATTATTTGGAGCTATTTCACCATTTGGCATTAGCATTGAATTTTCAAATCCAATTCTAATTTTTCCATCTAAACTTATGGCTTTTGTTAAACAATCAATCTCTTCTTTGCCAAAAGCACAAACAGCCCAATCTGCATTCAAATTGTTATTATTTAGTTTATCTAAAAATAATGGAATTTTATTTGGATCGCTTATTTTTCCAGAGTAGTGACCAATAACAAATAAACACCATGTTCCATCTTTAGAAATTTTTCCTTTATTCAATACATCGGAAAGTAAATCTAAATCTTCAGGCTCATAACATATGTGTTGAATTTTTGTCCCATTTTCGGTTAGGGATTGATATAATTTAATATCTTCTTCAGTTGGATTCCTTGAAGGTATCATCTCTCTTATTCCAATAGAAATGCCTGGAGGTGTTACCTCATATGCAAGTTTTCTCATTTCACTTGGTGAGTACCTCCCTACAGCTTCTGTAGTTACTTGTAGATGCATGTTAGGGACACTTAATTGTAAATCATTTAAAGCTTTCAAACACATTTCTGAACTGAGTATATGATCGCCTTTTTCATCCCTTAGATGAAAATGTATTCCTTCTGCTCCTTGAGCAAAACATAATTTTGCTGTTTCTACTACCTCATCAATGGTTACAGGGACTTCAATGTGATCTTTTTTTTTAGGTCTCGCTCCATTAGGAGCTATCATAATTTTAGGTAATTTTTCTGGCTTATAAAAACCCATAGATTTATATTAGTTTAACTTAGCTATATTGTAAAAAGATTTCTAGTTTTTGTGCTAGGATAACAGGATGAATATAAGTCAAAAAAAACTAGAAAAATCCAAAGGCAGATTAGAAATAAAAATAAAAGATCAAAATTTACAAAAACTTTATCAACAAGGATCTTTAAAAGCTTTGATGCCAGATTTTCATGAAAATTTAAAACAATTGATGCTTATAAATACAGCTGGCGGAATTACTAGCGGAGATGAATACAAACAAGATATAGAGATTGACAAATCGGAACTTTGTATTTCAACTCAGGCGGCAGAAAAAATTTACAGTGGGTTTGGTAATCCAGCCAATCTAGAAATTAATTTAAATTTATTAAATAATTCTAGTCTATTTTGGTTACCTAAAGAATTAATTTTATTTAATAATTGTAATTTAAAACGAAAAATTAATTTTAATTTATCAAAAGACTCAAATTTATTGCTTTGTGAAAATATAATTTTTGGACGAACATCTATGAAGGAGGAGTTTGAAAAAGGACATTTTTCTGATTTTTGGAATATTAATGTTGATAAAAAATTAATTCATACTGAAGCAATAAATACAGGTTTATTTGAAAAAAAATATTTGAATAGCTTTTCAACTTTAAATAACAATTCTGCAGTTGCGACAATTATTATTGTAGGAAATAAGTTTTTGAATAATCTTGATAATCTATCTGAAACTTTAACTAACAATGAAAATACAACTTCAAATTATTCTCAATGGGATAATAAATTGATCATAAGATTTTTATCTAAAGATAGTTATAATCTTAAATTTGCAATTGATAAAATTTTATCATATTTTTTTGAAGGTTCAAAAATACCAAAAATATGGAATATATAAATGAAACTTACCCCCAGAGAAAAAGATAAACTTTTAATAAGTCTAGCAGCAATTGTTGCTAAAAATAGATTGTCAAAAGGTATAAAATTAAATTATCCAGAGGCTATAGCTTTAATAACTGATTTTGTTGTCGAGGGAGCTAGAGAGGGAAAAAGTGTTGCAGAACTGATGGAGGCAGGAGCTCATGTCATTAAAAAAAAGGATTGTATGGAAGGTATTCCAGATATGATTAAGGAAGTTCAAGTAGAAGCTACTTTTCCTGATGGAACCAAGTTAGTAACAGTACACAAACCTATTAGGTGATAATTATGAAGCCAGGTGAAGTAATTACAAAAAACGATAAAATAGACTTAAATAAAGACTCCAAAGTTACTAAGATTAAAATTTCTAATTCTGGAGATAGACCCGTACAAGTTGGAAGCCATTATCATTTTTTTGAAACAAACGAGTATTTAGTTTTTGATAGGAAATTATCATATGGAAAAAGATTAAATATACCATCAGGAACTGCTGTTAGATTTGAACCAGGTCAATCTAAAGATGTTGAGCTTATAGAAATAAATGGATTAAAAAAAATATACGGGTTCAATAAGAAAGTTATGGGTAATTTATAGTGGCTAAAATTTCTAGAGCAGCTTATGCAGATATGTACGGGCCTACTACAGGAGATAAAGTAAGGCTTGCAGATACTGACTTATTTATTGAAGTTGAGAACGACCTAACTATTTATGGTGAAGAAGTAAAGTTTGGTGGCGGAAAAGTAATTAGAGATGGGATGGGCCAATCACAAATTAGTAGAAAAAAAGGAGCTTCTGATACAGTTATTACCAATGCTTTAATAGTTGATGTAAATGGAATTTATAAAGCTGATGTAGGTTTAAAGGATGGAAAAATATTTGAAATTGGTAAAGCTGGTAATCCAGATACTCAATCTAAAGTAAATATTATTATTGGTCCAGGAACAGAGATAATTGCTGGAGAAGGAAAAATTTTAACAGCCGGAGGTTTTGACAGTCATATTCATTATATATGTCCCCAACAAATTGACGATGCTTTACACTCAGGTATTACAACTATGTTAGGAGGAGGTACTGGACCTGCTCATGGTACACTTGCAACAACGTGTACACCAGGACCATGGCACATACAAAGAATGATTCAATCTGCAGATGGTTTTTCAATGAATTTAGCTTTTGCTGGAAAAGGAAATTCTTCATTACCAGAAGGTCTTGAAGAACAAATTCAAGCAGGAGCTTCAGCTTTAAAATTACATGAGGATTGGGGAACTACCCCTGGAGCAATTGATAATTGTTTGAATATTGCTGACAAAAATGATGTTCAAGTAATGATTCACACAGACACTTTAAATGAAAGTGGGTTTGTAGAAAATACAATAAAAGCAATTAACAAAAGAACTATACATGCTTTTCATACAGAAGGTGCTGGTGGTGGACACGCACCAGATATAATTAAAGTTTGTGGAGAAGAGTATGTTATTCCATCTTCCACAAACCCTACCAGACCATATACAGTCAATACTATAGAGGAGCATTTGGATATGCTTATGGTGTGTCACCATCTTGATAAATCTATCCCAGAAGATGTAGCATTTGCTGAAAGTAGAATAAGAAGAGAAACAATTGCAGCGGAAGACATTCTTCATGACATGGGAGCTTTTTCAATTATTGCATCAGATAGTCAGGCAATGGGAAGAGTTGGAGAAGTTATAATTAGAACTTGGCAAACTGCACACAAAATGAAAGTTCAAAGAGGTAGTTTACCTGAGGAAAAAGGAGACAATGATAACTTTAGAGTTAAAAGATATTTAGCAAAATACACAATTAATCCAGCAATCGCTCATGGAATTTCAAAACATATTGGTAGTATTGAAAAAAATAAACGTGCAGATATAGTTTTATGGGACCCAGCATTCTTTGGTGCAAAGCCAGAGATGATATTAATAGGTGGAAGTATAGCTTGTGCACAAATGGGAGACCCAAATGCATCAATTCCAACTCCACAACCAGTATACACTAGACCAATGTTTTCATCATTTGGAACTTCTTTAGAGAAATCTTCAGTAATTTTCACAAGTAAATTAGCTCTTGAAAAGAATTCATTAAAAGATGCAAGTATAAGAAAAGATTTACTGCCTGTAGAAAATACAAGAGCTATTTCAAAAAAAGACATGATTTTAAATAATAAGTGTCCAAAGATTGAGGTTAATCCTGAGACATACGAGGTAAAAGCAGATGGTGAAATAATTACATGTGAACCAGCTAAAGAACTTCCTTTAGCACAAAGATATTTTATGTTTTAGCTTATGGATAATTGTTTTTTAATAGTAAATAAAATAGCGAAAAATAAAGCAAAAGATCACATATCTTTATCCTATGATGAACGATTTTTAAGAAGAAAAAAACTTGTTTCAGATAATGGATTTGAATTTTTAGTTAATTTACCAGAGACAAAATCACTTTCAGAAAATCAAGCTTTTAGACTTCAAAGTGGAAATTTAATTTTAATTAAAAACAAAAAAGAAAGTTTATTAGAAATAAAAGGAAAAAATTTAATGCAATTAATTTGGCACATTGGAAATAGGCATATGCCATGCCAAATAGAAAAAGATAAAATTTTTATTCAGTATGATGAGGTGATAAAAAAAATGATACTAAAATTAGGGGGAAAAGTTAAGAAAGTTTTAAGACCTTTTAAACCAGAGGGAGGAGCATATGGAATTGGTAGAACCCATAGCCATAAACACTAAAATAAAAAGTAAAAAAGATTTAAAAGAATCTTTACAAATTCTTCAAACTTGGTTTTCACCATCATTTCCTATTGGAAGTTTTTCATATTCTCATGGTTTAGAGGCAATGATTAATGATAATTTTATTAAGTCAAAAGAAGATATTTTGGATTATTTAAAATGTATCTTAAAATATGGAACTGGTAAAAACGATGTAATTTTAATGAAATATACCTATCAGGGAGAAGAGTTAAATGAACTTGCACTATCGCTTTGTCCAAGCAAGGAAAGAAAAATAGAATCCATAGAGATAGGTAATGCATTTAGAAAAGTTTTAGCCGATAGTTGGGATTTTAATATTCAAGAAAACACTGCTTATCCAATTGCAGTTGCTAAAGCAGCCAAACATTTTGATATACCCTTAAATTTAACAATTGTATCTTATCTGCAATCTTTTGTATCGAATCTCATAAATGTTTGTATTAAACATATACCAATTGGGCAAAAAATTGGACAAGACTGTATTATACAGACTTATGACTTAATAAGAGAAATAGAAAAAGAAAGTGAAAATTTAAATTTAGAAGATCTAGGTGGAATTTGTTTTAACAGCGATATCTATAGTATCAAGCATGAAAATTTAAAAACAAGAATTTATAAAACATGAAAAATATAAATGGACCATTAAAAGTTGGAATAGGAGGACCAGTTGGTGCAGGTAAGACAAGTCTGACTGCAGAACTCTGTAAGTTTTTGTCTACTAAAATTTCTATGGCAGTAATATCAAACGATATTTATACAAAAGAAGATGCAGAATTTTTAATGAAAGTTCAAGCTTTACCTCTTGAGAGAATTAAAGGAGTTGAAACAGGAGGATGTCCACATACAGCAATCCGTGAAGATGCATCAATTAATATGCTTGCTGTAGAAAATATGAAAAAAAAATTTCCTGATCTTGATTTGATTTTAATCGAGTCTGGTGGAGATAATTTAGCAGCAACTTTTAGTCCTGAATTAGTTGATCTATCTATTTATGTTATTGACGTTGGCATGGGTGGAGATATCCCTAGAAAGGGCGGTCCTGCTATCCAAAAGTCAGATTTGTTAATTATTAACAAGACAGATTTAGCTCCTCATGTGGATGTTAATCTCGAAACCATGAAAGAAGATGTAAAAAAGGCTCGAAATGGCCTACCTTATGTTTTTTGTCAGATGAAAAAGCAAATTGGTGTTGAAGATGTTGCTAAATTTTTATTTTCATCAGGTGGACTATAGAGCTTTTTATTACGCTCTAATCGTTGGTAAACAATAAAAATCAGCTGTATCTATTTTAGAAGAATATTGCCTTCTCATATTCCATTTTTTATGAACTCCTGCACTTGCAACGCTTAAAGTTGATCTTCCATATCTATGATTAGTATTATCAATTGATCGCATTAAGCTATTTATCTTTTCATCTTTTTCAGAAGTGAATAAATTTGTTTTGTCACTAGCATTCGATAACCCTGTTAGCATCACACCTGCTTTTTGATAACGATAACCATTTTTAAAAATATTCTCTAATATTGAAACTGCTGTCTTAACTGTTTCTATACTATTGTTTGTTGCAATTGGAAAATCTACTGTTTTTGTATTTGAATAATATCCAAAGTTTCTATGAAAAGGGCTTGTTCTAACAAATACTGTAATTGCTTTTGCAACTAAAGATTCTGATCTAATTTTTTCAGATGCATTTAAACAATAATTTGCAACTGCTTCTTTTAATTCTTGGAACGTTTCAATTCTTTTTCCAAATGATCTTGAAACAACACAGCTCTTTCTTTTAGTAGTGGTTGTTTCTAAATCAATACAAGGTATTCCTCTAAGCTCCATTGCTGTTCTTGAACTTAAAACATTGGAACTTTTCTTAATCCATGTATTAGATTTATTCTTAAGTTGTTTAGCATTATAAATTCCATGCTTTTGATAAAATTTAGTTAATTGTCTTCCAACACCCCAGACATCATTAATTTCTACTTTTTCTAAAATGGGATCTAAGTTTTCTATTCCAATTAAGCTTGTTACCCCTGATTGTTTTTTCTTAGCAATATGATTTGCAACTTTACTTAAAGTTTTTGTTTTTGCGATCCCAATACTAGTTGGAATACCTGTCCATTGCAAAACTGTTTCTCTAATTTCTTTTCCAACTTTTTCTACATCTTGATCTTTAAAGTTTGATAAATCTAAAAATGCTTCATCAATTGAATAAACTTCTATTTCAGAATTAAATCTTTTAAGAGTTCGCATCACTCTTCTAGATAAATCTCCATATAAAGAATAGTTTGATGAAAATACATTTACATTATTTTTAACGATAATATCTTTTGCTTTAAAATAAGGTTCACCCATTTTAATTCCTAAAGCTTTTGCTTCATTCGATCTTGAAATGATACAGCCATCATTATTGGATAAAACTACAACAGGCTTTCTTCTTATCTTTGGATTAAATAATCGCTCACATGAAACATAAAAAGAATTACAATCGATTAATGCTATTTTTTTAGTATGTTGAATGGATGACATAAGTAACAACCCCCCAAATAAAAATATCTTGTTCTTCGTTAATTAAAATTCTGTCAGAAAATTCTTTAGATCCAGAAGTTAAAAATTTTTTATCTCTTTCTTGAACTAAAGTTTTAACCACAAGTTCATCATGAACATTTGCAATCACCGTTGAAAAGTTTTTTGGTTTTAAACTTTTATCAACTACCAATAAATCACCATCATTAATCCCAACATCAACCATGGATTTACCTTGAACTCTGATGATGAAAGTTGCTGGAACATTTCTAATTAAATGCATGTTTAGATCGATATCTTCTTCAATGTAATCTGTTGCAGGAGAAGGAAAACCAGCACCTGCTTTATGTAGATAATATGGGATTGTTAGTTTCATGTTCTTGTTTTGTTCTAATTTATAGACCATTTATGGAATACACTCAAGAGGTTGTATTTTGAGTCTGTAACTGAATCAAAAGTGAATCAAAACGTGAACATCCAATCCACATATTGTGGACTTGTGGATAACTTCAACCATAGATAGTTTAAGTTAGTAATTTAAATATATAAATTCTGAGTTTGATTATGAATGTTTTAGATTTTGTAATGGTTGGTTCTGATGATCATCAAAAATCAGGTGATTTTTATGATGCAGTGTTTGAGCCTCTAAAATTAAAGAGAGTTTTAAAAACAGAAAAGTATCTTGGTTACGCTCATTCAAGTAATCCAGATAAAGTTCAATTTTATGTAACGCACCCTGTAAATGGTGAACCTGTAACTTTTGGAAATGGAACACAAATAACTTTATTAGCAGACTCTAAAGAAGCGGTAGATAAATTTTATGAAGTTGCAATTTCAAAAGGAGCAACAGATGAAGGAGCACCTGGAGTTAGAAAAGATGGAAATTATTATGGATATATTCGTGACTTAGATCGAAATAAGATTGCAGCTAAAAGTATTTTAAAATAAAATAGGAGTTATATGAAACTAAATTGTCATTGCGGAGCTATCGAAGCAGAAATTAATGCTACAGTTAATGAATTAGCAAAAATTGTAAGATGTAATTGTTCTATTTGTAAAAGAAAAAATGCAACAATGGGCATGGTTAAAAATGAAGATTTTAAAGTTACTAAAGGTAAAGACAAATTAAAACTTTATCAATATCACACTAAAGTTGCTAACCATTACTTTTGTACTGAATGTGGAATTTATACTCATCACAATCCAAGAAGTGCACCAGCTATGACTGGATTTAATTTAGGTTGTGTCGATGAAGTTAAAGTTGAAGATATAAAAGAGATAGCTCAATTTGATGGTCTTAACCATCCAATGGATCAAGAAAAATAAAAGTTTAATGCAATCTACTGTCGAGTGTTTTAAAAAAGTTAAAAGTGATTGTTTAAAATTTATTAAATCACAAGAGACCTCAAAAGAAAAGTTTAGCAATAAAGATAAGATGCTTAAATCTTTTCTTATTCCAGTAAGTTTCTGGATTGCAAAAAAAGCAAATAATAAAAAACCTTACTTTGTTGGTTTAGCAGGAGGACAAGGTACTGGCAAAACAACAATAAGCTCAATAATTAAAATTATATTAGAAAAATATTTTAAATTAAAAGTATTTAAAATTTCTATTGATGATTTTTATAAAACTAGAAAAGAAAGATCTATTTTGTCAAAAAAAGTTCATCCAATGTTAATGACGAGGGGAGTACCAGGGACACATGATGTAAAAATTATGTTGGATTTCTTTAAAAAATCAAAAAACAAAAACTTTAAATCAATTCATTTACCAAGTTTTAACAAGGCAGTTGATGACCGATCACCCAAAAAAAATTGGTATAATATTAAAGAGCAACCAGATGTAATTATATTTGAGGGCTGGTGTGTTGGAGCAAGAGCAGAAGTTAACAAAACACTTAAAAAGTCAATTAATTCTCTTGAACGAACTAAAGATCCAAAACAAATTTGGAGAAAATATGTAAATGATCACCTAAAGACAAAATACAAAAAATTGTATTCTCAACTAAATTGTTTGATTTATTTAAAAGCTAAAAATTTTAGTTTGCTTCAGAAATGGAGACTTAAACAAGAGCACAAGTTGTGGTTAAATACTAAAAATAAATCTATTCATAAAATAATGAGTAAAGGAGATGTGATTAATTTTATGCAAACTTACCAAAGAATTACACAGAACATGTTTAAATTTGCTCCAAAATATTCTACAATTATTTTAAATTTAAATAGCAACCATCAAATTAAGACAATAAAATACAATAAATGAAAAAATTTTTATTAATCATCTTTTGCACAATCATTTTTCCATTAAGCGCATTTTCAGCTACATTAAAAGAAGCACTAAAACAAACTTTTGATAACAATCTAGAACTTCAAGCAGAGAAAAAAAATTTAGAAATTCAGCAAGAAGTAATCAATATGTCTAGAAGTGATTTATTACCTACTTTAACTCTTACTGGTAAAAAAAATTTTGAGGAAACAAATGAAATTACTACACAAGCTGGTGCAGATGCATCAGTTACAGATGTGGACACATCATCAGCTTCAATTAAACTTGAGCAAACATTACTTGATGGTAGTGGAAGGAAAACAGAATACGAAAAAAGTAAATTAGGACTAAATTTAACAGAAGCAAAATTAATACAAAAAGAACAAGAAATATTCTTAAGAGCTATTGAAGCATATACAGGATTAATTTTGGCTTATGAAAAATTAAATATCAATGAAGAAAACGTAAACTTACTTCAAAGACAATTTGAATTAGATAATGCAAGACTTAGTAGAGGACAAATTACAGCTTCTGATTTAGCGCAATCCCAATCCTCTCTTGCAGGAGCACAAGCAAGATATATTGAAGCTCAAAACAATATAGTTACCAGTAAGCTGAATTATGAAAATGTAATTGGAGCTATAGCAGCAAAAGAAAATTTAAAAAAAATATATAATGCACAAGTTTCTATTCCTAAAAATTTAAATGAAGCAAAAAAAATATCTTTGGAGAAAAGTCCTGAATTAATTATTGCAGAAATAGAATATGGACAATCAGAATTAGATGTTAAGATTGCAAGATCTGATCTATCGCCAACAGCAAAAATTTCACTAGAAAGAACTTACACTGATGATTTAAGTGCTACTTATGATGAAAGGGAAAAAGATGTTTTACAAGCAACTGTTTCGTGGCCTTTTCAATTTGGTGGAAAAAATAAATCTAATGTAACCAAGAATCTTCAAGCTAAAGGTATGAAAAGATTGTTATTAGAAAATGCACAGAAAAATAATACGCAGTCAGTGACTTCATCTTGGTCAACTTTACAGTCTTCAAGAAGTTTTCTACAAGCTGTACAATCTCAAGTTAAAGCTTCAGAGGTTGCAACTGAAGGAATTAGCTTTGAGTATGAAAGTGGATCTGGAAGATCTACTTTTGATGTTCTTCAATCTAGATCAAACTTAATTAACGCAAAAATTAATCTTGCTGAAGCAGAAAGAAGCTACTTGTTAGCTCAATACAGAGTTTTAAAATCAGTAGGACTTTTAAATAGCGACTATTTAAATCTTAAGTAATTCAATCTTTTTTACCCATTAAAAACAAAGATCTTGCTAATGAGAACAAAATGTGTACATTTAAATCATGATTCGACTGTTAAAAAACGTAAAAAAAGAGGCAAAAAATGACGAAAAGTAACCTAAAAGTAGTTAAATCTACTAAAGATCAAGAAATGGATAGTAAAGAAAAGAACAAAGCACTAGATGCTGCAATAGCTCAAATTACAGATAATTTTGGAAAAGGCTCTGTAATGAAGCTTGGTGAAAAGAGAGCGATGGATATCGAGTCTGTTTCAACAGGTTCTTTAAGTCTTGATTTAGCTTTAGGTATAGGCGGATTACCAAAAGGAAGAATTATCGAAGTTTACGGACCAGAGTCATCTGGAAAAACAACATTAGCATTACAAGTTGTTGCTGAAGCCCAAAAAGCTGGAGGCATTTGTGCATTTGTTGATGCAGAGCATGCTTTAGATCCAGTTTATGCAAAAAAATTAGGTGTAAATACAGAAGAACTTTTAATTTCACAGCCAGATACTGGTGAACAAGCGTTAGAAATCGCTGATACACTAGTAAAATCAGGCTCTATTTCAGTAATCGTAATCGACTCTGTTGCAGCATTAACTCCTAAAGCTGAAATTGAAGGTGAGATGGGAGATCATCATGTTGGTCTTCAGTCAAGATTAATGAGTCAGGCTTTGAGAAAATTAACAGGTTCAATTTCAAACACAAACACAATGATGATTTTCATTAACCAAATCAGAATGAAAATTGGAGTTATGTTTGGAAGTCCAGAGACAACATCAGGTGGTAATGCACTTAAGTTTTATTCATCTGTAAGAATGGATATTAGGAGAATTGGTGCCATCAAAGATAAAGATGAAATTATTGGTAACTCTACAAGAGTGAAGGTAGTTAAGAATAAAGTAGCACCACCATTTAAAGTTGTTGAATTTGATTTGATGTATGGAAGAGGAATTAGCAAGATGGGTGAATTAGTCGATCTTGGTTCTAAAGCAGATATAATTGAAAAGTCAGGTGCATGGTATGCTTACAAAGGTGAGAAGATTGGTCAAGGTAGAGAGAATGCTAAGACTTATCTAGCTCAAAATCCTAAAGTTGCTGCAGAAATAGAAATGGCAATTAGGGAAAAAGCAGGTGTGATTTCTAAGAAAATAGAAGGAAACCCGATAGATCCTGAAAAATTGGAGAAAGAAAAGAAAGTAGCTGAAAAAGAAGAGGCTGAAAAAGCAGAAGCTACTCCTCCATCTAAAAAGAATTAATAGGTCATCTTTATTAATAAAAGGCGCTTAATTTAAGCGCCTTTTTTCCCTTCGATATCTAGACATAGAATAAAAAAGCTGTATTTTAAAAATATGGCAGACAAAACTTTAAATGAAATACGTAGTACTTTTCTAAAGTATTTTGAAAAGAACGATCACAAGATTGTTGAGTCTAGTAATTTAGTTCCTAACAACGATCCTACATTGATGTTTGCAAATTCTGGAATGGTTCAGTTTAAGAATGTTTTTACAGGATTAGAAAAAAGAGATTATGTGAGAGCCACAACTTCACAAAAATGTGTAAGGGCAGGTGGTAAGCACAATGATTTAGAAAATGTTGGTTATACACCCCGTCACCATACGTTTTTTGAAATGTTAGGAAATTTTTCTTTTGGAGATTATTTTAAAGAACAAGCAATTCATTATGCTTGGGACTTAATAACAAAAGATTTTGGAATAGATAAAAGTAGACTTTATGTAACTGTATTTCATGAAGATGATGAAGCCTTTAATTTTTGGAAGAAAATAGCGGGTTTTAGCGATGATCGAATAATTAGAATTGCTACATCAGACAATTTTTGGTCAATGGGTGAGACAGGTCCATGCGGCCCTTGTTCAGAAATCTTTTTTGACCACGGAGATCATTTACCAGGAGGTTTACCTGGAACTAAAGATGAGGATGGAGATAGATTTATTGAAATCTGGAATTTAGTCTTTATGCAATTTGAACAAGTTACAAAGAATAAAAGAATAAATCTTCCAAAGCCATCTGTTGATACTGGTATGGGTTTAGAGAGAATTGCAGCTTTATTGCAGAGTACGCATGATAATTATGAAACAGACCATTTTAAAAAAATAATAAATTCCGCATCAGAAATTTTAAAAGTTAAATCAGATAAATCTAATCTTTCAAGTTTTAGAGTTATTGCTGATCACTTAAGAGCAAGCTCTTTTTTAATAGCTGAAGGTGTTTTGCCATCTAATGAAGGTAGAGGATATGTTCTACGAAGAATAATGAGAAGAGGGATGAGACATTCTCACTTATTAGGATCTAAGGAACCAGTTTTTTATAATTTGTTCGATACTCTTAAAAATGAAATGTCTGGAAACTATCCAGAGTTAGTTAGAGCAGAATCTTTAATTAAAGAAACTCTAAAAATGGAAGAAGAAAAATTCTTAGTTCTATTAGATAGAGGTATAAAAATTTTAAATGATGAAATATCTAAAATAGATAAAGTTTTACCTGGAGAAGTTGCATTTAAATTGTATGATACTTATGGTTTCCCATTAGATCTTACAGAAGATATTTTAAGAAATAAATCAATGTCAATTGATACTGGAAAGTTTCAATCTTTGATGAAGGAAAGTAGGGAGCTTGCTAAGAAAAATTGGAAAGGTTCAGGTGATGCTGCAGTTGAAGATATTTGGTTTGGAATAAAAGACAAGCTAGAAGCAACTGAATTTTTAGGATACGAAACTAATCAAGCTGAAGGTGTTGTGTTGTCTCTCTTAAAAGACAATAAAGAAGTTGATCAATTAAGCGAAAATGATGAAGGAATGATTATTGTAAATCAAACACCTTTTTATGGAGAGTCGGGAGGTCAAGTAGGAGATACTGGTGAAATTATATCAAATGACTTTAAATTTGAAGTAACCGATGTTCAAAAAAAATTAGGTGATTTATTTGTTCATTATGGAAAAGTTGTTAGTGGATCTTTAAAATTACAAGATAATGTTGAATTAAAAATAGATGTTGAAAGAAGAGATAATACCAGAGCTTATCACTCCGCAACACATCTTTTACATGAGTCATTAAGAAGAGTTCTAGGTGATCACGTAACCCAAAAAGGCTCTTTAGTTGAACCAAGTAGATTAAGATTTGATTTTAGTCATATGAAGCCGATACAGAATGAAGAGATTGATAAAATTGAAGAATTTGTAAACAGCATGGTTTCAAAAAAATCAGAAGTAAAAACTAGATTAATGACACCTGATGAAGCAGTTGAAAATGGTGCTTTAGCATTATTTGGGGAAAAATATGGTGATGAAGTAAGGGTTCTTTCAATGGGAGACGATGATGGAAAATATTTTTCAACAGAATTATGTGGTGGAACACACGTCAAAAACACTGGTGATATTGGTAAATTTAAGATCGTAAGCCAATCATCAATTGCTGCAGGTGTTAGAAGAATTGAAGCTTTAAGAGACAAGCAATTAGAGGAATATTTAAAAAATAAAGAGAAATTATCAAACCTATCTGTAGAAAAAGACGAAGAAACAATAAAAGATTTAAGTCAGCAAATTATTAAACTAGGAGGAAAACCAAGCTTAGAAGAAGCTGATCAAAAAACTTTAATAAAAAATTTAACTAAACAATTAGAAACTATCTCAGTAAATGCAATTTTAGAGGATAAATCAAAAAATATTATTAAAGATGAAAAAATAAATGGAGTTAAGTTAAGACTTCAAAAAATAGATGGATTGCCTCCAAAAGAATTAAGAAAACTTGTAGATAAAGGTAAAAAGGATTTAGGTGAAGGTATTGTGGTTGTATTTGCAAACAAAGATGACAAGGTTGGATTAGCTGTTGGAGTAACAGACAATTTAACCAACAAGTTTGATGCAGTTCAATTTGTTAAAGTTGGATCTGAAATAATAGGTGGTAAAGGCGGCGGAGGAAGAAAAGACTTTGCTCAAGCTGGTGGACAGGATCAATCAAAAATTGAAGAAGCTTTTGAAAAGTTTAAGAGTTTAGTTTAATTTCTTTTTTAAATTACCATCAATTTCATCTAAAAATTGATTTGTAGTTAAGAATTTACTATTCGGACCCACAAGAATTGCTAAATCTTTTGTCATTGAACCATTTTCAACACACTCAATACATACTGCTTCTAATTTTTGAGCAAATTTAATTAATTCTTGATTGTTATCTAATTTCCCTCTGTGAGCTAATCCTCTTGTCCATGCAAATATAGATGCAATAGGGTTTGTAGAAGTTTCTTTTCCTTGTTGATGCATTCTATAGTGTCTAGTTACAGTTCCGTGTGCAGCTTCAGCTTCCATTATTTTTCCATCAGGAGTTAAAAGAGTACTTGTCATTAAACCTAATGATCCATAACCTTGAGCCATAGTATCTGATTGAACATCACCATCATAATTTTTACACGCCCAAATATATTTTCCACTCCATTTCATTGCACATGCAACCATGTCATCGATTAATCTGTGCTCGTAAGTTAAATTATGTTTTTCAAACTCTTCTTTATATTCATTTTCAAAAACTTCTTCGAAAATATCTTTAAATCTTCCATCGTATTGTTTTAAAATTGTATTTTTTGTAGACATATACACAGGCCATTTTTTAATTAAGCCATAGCTAAAGCATGATCTTGCAAAGTCTTGAATAGATTTATCTAAATTATACATTGATAGTGCTACTCCTGGACCTGTAAAATTAAATACCTCGTATTTTATTTCATCTTTTCCATCCTCAGAAGTCCATTTAACTTCCATTTTACCTTTACCAGGTACTTTAAAATCAGTTGCTCTATATTGATCTCCAAAAGCATGTCTTCCAATAATTACAGGATCTGTCCAAGAAGGCACTAGCTTTGGAATATTTTTACAAATAATTGGCTCTCTGAATACTGTTCCTCCAATAATGTTTCTTATTGTTCCATTAGGAGATCTCCACATTTTTTTTAAATCAAACTCTTCAACCCTTGCTTCATCTGGAGTGATAGTAGCACATTTAATTCCAACACCAATTTTCTTGATTGCATTTGCTGAGTCTATTGTGATCTGGTCATCAGTATTATCTCTACTTTTCATTCCAAGATCGTAATATTCAATACCAAGATCGATATATGGTAGGATTAATTTGTTCTTAATAAACTCCCAAATAATTCGAGTCATTTCATCACCATCTAACTCGACAACGGGGTTATTTACCTTGATTTTACTCATTAAATTAAATTTATCTTATTAATTGAATTTGATTGGTTTATATACATATTAATCGAAAATTAGCAAATAGAAGAATATGTTTACCAAGATATTTCCAAAAATACACACAGAGGGTTACAAGTTTATTGTAATTGCAGGTTTCATTACAATCATCTTATTAATCGTAAATGGATTTTTAGGATTAATAGGGTTGCTGTTAACAATATGGGTTTATTATTTTTTTAGAGATCCTGAAAGAACGATAATAGAAGATGATAATTATCTGGTAAGCCCTGCAGATGGTGAGGTGATTAAAGTTGAAGAGGTAGATGGTCCAAAAGAATTAAATTTAGAAAACAAGAAATTTAAAAAAATTAGTATCTTCATGAATGTATTTGATTGTCATGTAAATAGAACTCCTTGTTCAGGAAAAGTTGAAGATATTTTATATAAGCCAGGAAAATTTTTAAATGCTTCACTAGATAAAGCGAGTGAAGATAATGAGAGGAATTTTTACAAACTAAAAGACAATCACGGTAATGATATTGTTGTAGTTCAAATAGCAGGCTTAGTTGCAAGAAGAATTGTTTGTGAGACCAATAAAGATCAAACACTTAATCAAGGTGATCGAATTGGAATGATAAGATTTGGGAGTAGAGCAGATGTTTACTATGAAAATTATGAACCGTTGGTTAAAATTGGTCAAACTGCAATATCAGGAGAAACTCTACTAGCCAAAAGATAGATATGCAACAGCCTAAAAAAAATTTTAAAATTGTTCCTGAAAAAAGGAGTGCTAGAGTAATTTTACCTAACATGCTTACACTTATAGGGGTTTGTATTGGTCTTACTTCTATAAGATTTGCACTGGATGAAAGATATGAGTTTGCAATTATTGCAATAATTATTGCAGCAGTCATTGATGGATTAGATGGAAGAATAGCAAGATTAATAAAAGGAACCTCAAAAGTAGGTAAAGAATTAGATTCTTTGACTGACATGATTAGTTTTGGAGTTGCTCCTGCTTTTATAATGTATTTCTGGAAATTGAATGAACTTGGAAGGTTTGGATGGTTAATTTGTTTAATATATGTAATTTGTGTTGCATTAAGATTGGCTCGTTTTAATGTCAATACAGGGGGTGAACCATCTTGGAGAGATAATTTTTTTGAAGGTGTTCCATCTCCAGCAGGAGGAATTTTAGTATTAACTCCATTGATATTTAGCATGTCTAGTATTGAGTTATTTAAAATAGATTATGCAATTGTCGTACCAATATTTTTTATTGTAACGTCTTTTTTATTAATTAGTAAATTTCCAAGCTATTCTTTTAAAAAAATTGTAATACAAAGAAAAGCAACAATATTCTTATTATTTGGAATTGTTTTATTTTTTGGATTATTATTAATTTACCCTTTCAATGTGATTTCAGTAAGTGCTTTAATTTATTTATTTATGCTTCCGATAAGTTTTTTTCATTATCAAAAACTTAAAAAACAAAATGAAGGTCAAAATTATGATGATGAAGATGATGATCTTGAAGATGTATTGTAATGAAAAAAAATACCATTGTTTCTTTAGCAGACTCTAATTATTTCCCTTTATTGGATGAATTAATAGACTCTGTTAAACGTTTTGAAGAGAGTAAGGATACTGCAATATGTATTCTTGATGCTGGATTATCAGAGGAACAAAAGAATAAATTATTATCCAAAGTAGATGAAATTAAGTCTGCAGAGTGGGACATCAAAGTTCCAGAAAGCAAAATTAAGGGAAGAGAGTGGTTAAAAAGTCAAGTTTCTAGGGCATTTATTCCGAAATATTTTCCTAATTATGAAAAATATCTTTGGATTGATTGCGATGCTTGGGTCAATGATTGGAAAACAATAGAATTATATTTTAAAGCATGTGATGACAATAAATTAGGAATAACACAAACTATTGGACCAGGTTACAAAATTACCTCTAAAGTTGATTGGGTGTTTGGAAAGCTTGCGATAATAAAATCACAAAATTTTAAGCATGCAATAAAATCGAATATAAGTTTAGATAAAGCTAGAAAATTAGCTTTTGCGCCTCATATAAATATAGGTGTTTTTTCTTTAGAAAAAAATTCAAAATCTTGGGATATATGGCAAAATAATCTTAGAGAAACTTTAAAAGGTGGAGATATTTTTGGCTCTGAACAACTTGCTATGAATATTTCGGTTTATCATGACAATATTGAAACAGAATTTCTACCTTTAAATTGTAATTGGATTACAAGCAATCTTTTACCAAAATTTGATGAGACAAATGATACATTTGTTGAACCATATTTGCCCAATTACAAAATTGGAATAATGCATCTTGCAGCAGGTATTTGGAAAGATAATCAAGACATGAGATTAAACAAGGATGTCAAAATAGAAATCAAAACTCTTGATGGCAAGACATTAAATAAAAGTTTAAGATTTGAAAATTAATTGAAAAAAAATAAAATTTCAAAAAATTGGGTTAATAAACAACGAAGAGATACTTACGTCAGACAATCAAAAGTTGATGGTTATAGAGCTAGATCTGCTTATAAACTAATAGAAATTGACGAAAAATTTAAAATTTTTAAAGGTGGATTAACAGTTATTGATATTGGAGCTGCTCCTGGAAGCTGGTCACAATATGCTGATAAAGTAACTAAGAATGGAAAATTAATTTCAATTGATTTAAAAAAGATGGAGCCAATTGGTTCTAGTCTTCAAATTCAAGGTGATTTCACTGATGAAGGCACTCAAGAAGAAATAAAAAAAAACATACACTCTAAAGTAGATGTTGTGATGTCAGACATGGCTGTAAATACTACAGGAATTAAAAATATTGATTCAATTCAAACTGGTGAGCTTTGTAAAGAGGCAATGATATTTGCAAAAGACTTGTTAAATGAAAATGGTTATTTTATTTCTAAAATTTTTATGGGCGGAACTTTCAACGAAATAGTCGCAGAAGGTAAAAAGTATTTTAAAGAAGTTAAGGTTTTTAAACCTAAATCTAGTAGAAAAGACTCTAAAGAAAGTTTTATAATTTGTAAAAAACTTAGATAGAGACTTTAAAATTAAAAGGAATCGTATATAAAAGATCATGGTTCCTATAAAAGAAGCACTTACCTTTGATGATGTTACACTGGCTCCGAAGTATTCGGAAATATTGCCATCTGAAGTAAATACATCAGTTAATTTAACAACAAATTTAAAGCTCAAAATTCCACTATTGTCTTCTGCAATGGACACTGTTACGGAAAGCAATATGGCTATTGCACTTGCTAAAGCTGGAGGAATAGGAGTTATTCACAGAAATTTAGATATTAAAAAACAAATCTTAGAAATTAAAAAAGTTAAAAAACAAAAATTGTTAGTTGGTGCAGCTGTTGGAGCATCAATTGCTGAATTCGATAGAGCTAAAGCCATTCTTAAAGAGGGTGTTGATTTAATTGTAGTAGATACTGCTCATGGCCATACCAAAAAAGTAGGAGAAATAGTTAAATATATAAAAAAAATTAAAACTAAGAATACCGCTTTATGTGCTGGAAACATTGCAACACCGGAAGCAGCAAAATTTTTGATTAAGTTAGGGGTAGATATTATTAAAGTTGGGATTGGACCAGGATCAATTTGTACTACAAGATTAGTTGCTGGAATAGGTGTTCCACAGTTGAGTGCAATTTTATCCGTAAGAAATGGACTTAAAAACAAAAATGTAAAAATAATTTCTGATGGTGGAATAAAATATTCTGGTGATTTGGCAAAAGCTTTTGCAGCAGGTGCAGATGCAGTAATGATAGGTTCTTTATTTGCTGGTACAGATGAAACACCTGGTAAATTAATTAAAAAAAATGGAAAATTATTTAAAAGTTTTAGAGGGATGGGATCAGTAGGTGCTATGAACAAAGGCTCAGCAGATAGGTATTTTCAAACTAAGCAAAAAGATACATCTAAATATGTTCCAGAAGGAGTAGAAGGTTTTGTAAAATACAAAGGAGATGTTGGTAGTATTATATTTAAATTAATTGGTGGTCTTAAATCATCTATGGGTTATCTTGGTTCAAAAGAAATTGTAAAATTGAGAAATAAACCACAATTTGTTAAAATTACTAAAGCTGGATTTTATGAAAGTATGGTTCATAATGTAGATGTAATTAAAAATGATAGTAAATATTAATGAATAAAATTTCTAAATTAATTTCACTGATAGTTTTAATTTTTTCAATTCAATCAAATTCATTTTCAAAAGAAAATTTTTTTGAGGAAGCAATTAAATTGTATGAAAAAGAAAAATATGAGGATGCAAGATTTTTATTTGAGAGAAATATTGTATTTAATCCAAAGGATGCAAATTCATATTTGTATTTAGCAAAAATTTATAATCATGAAGAAGATCGAAGAAAAGAAGAATACAATTTAGAAACTACTTTGTTAATTGATCCACAAAATGAAGAAGCTATTCTAATGATGATGAAAATTGCTTTAGAAAAATCTAATTATGATAAAGTTAAAGAACTATCCGAAACATTTGTTCAAGTGTGCAAAACATTATGTGATGAAAATAATGAAATTTTAGAGTCTTTAAAAAATTTAGAACCAAGCAATGAGTCTTGATAATAGTCTTAACAAAATCTTAATTGTAGATTTTGGTTCACAATTTACTCAATTAATAGCTAGAAGAATAAGAGAACTGGGTGTTTTCTCAGATATCGTGAGTCATAAAAAAATTAAACTTAATCAAATTAATCAAAGCGTAAAAGGTATAATTTTATCAGGAGGTCCACTGAATGTTTATCAAATTAACAAGTATTCATTTGATAAAAAAATTTTGGAATTAAATATTCCTGTTCTTGGCATTTGTTTTGGACATCAAATATTATCTAAACTTAATGGGGGTAGAGTTAAACAATCAAAGCATCGTGAATTTGGTCTAGCAAATGTAATTAAAAAAAATAATAGTCTATTAACTAGTAATTTTTTTGGTACAAAAAAATCTAAAGTGGTTTGGATGAGCCATGCGGATCAAGTATCAAAACTACCAAAAAATTTTAAAGTAATTGCTTCAAGCTCAAATTCAAAGTTTGCAATTGTAGAAAATAAAATCAAAAATTTTTATGGTGTACAGTTTCACCCAGAGGTAACTCATACAGAAAATGGGAAAAAACTAATTAGTAATTTTATTTTTCTTATATGTAAAATTAGGAGAAATTG
>QCHC01000020.1 GCA_003279765.1 Pelagibacteraceae bacterium AG-390-M19
TCAATTTGGTCGATAACAATATCCATTTTTTTAAAAAAATTTTTATAAGATTTAAAGTCTGAGAATAGTTTTCTCTTTTCTTCAAATTCTTTATCAACAAATGTTGAGTTAGATGAAATTAGATGATGAAATTTAAAATTTAGTTTTTTTTTATCAAAAATGGATAAGATAGATTTTAATGGCCTGCCCCAAGATAATTCATAATTTGACCATTTCATTGACTTTTTCCATTGAATTTTATTCAGTATTTGAGGTATGGCTTCTTCTAATAATGTATGTGTATCTAATTTTTTTGATCTAGTTTTATAAAAATAGAACTCACCTTTATCTGTTTTTTTTTTAAACAATTCTTTTTTTGAAACACTATTCGATCTTGCAAATCCCTCTAGCGCAGCATCTGGTGACTTTGTATTCGGGCCTTTTATTTCCTCAGATTTTAAAACTACCTTCTTTTCAACTCCCTGAAACAAAATTAATAACCTATTGGGTGTTGAGTAAGATGAGTTTTTTTTAAATTTGATAGATTTTTCTAAAAAAAATTCATTAAAGCTTTTTAGTAAATTTTCTCTTAAATTTTTTTGTAAATTTGAGGGAATTTCCTCACTAAACAATTCTAAGAAAAATTCAGACATTATCTTTGACTATCTAACCAAATACTAGCGGCAGATTTTGTAATATCTCTTATTCTAGCAATATATCCTGCTCTTTGGGCAACACTAATTGCTCCGCGTGCATCCAGTATATTAAATACATGGCTTGCTTTTAAACATTGATCATAAGCTGGTAATGAAATTTTTTTTTCAACCAATGACTTTGCTTCTGACTCGTGCATATCAAACATTTTAAAAAGTGACTCCACATTCGCATGTTCAAAATTATATGCCGAAAACTCTCTCTCAGCTTGATGAAATACATCTTTATATTTTACACCATCTTCATTCCACAACAGATCGTACACATTTTTTTGTTGCTGTATAAACATACATATTCTTTCTAATCCATATGTAATTTCTACAGAAACAGGTTTGCATTCAAATCCTGCCATTTGTTGAAAATAAGTAAATTGTGTAATTTCCATACCATCACACCATACCTCCCAACCAAGTCCAGCAGCACCCAATGTTGGACTTTCCCAGTCGTCTTCTACAAATCTTATATCATGATCTAAATGATCAATTCCTATGGATGATAGACTATTAAGATACAGTTTTTTAATATTTTCAGGTGAAGGTTTTATAAGAACTTGAAACTGATAATAATGTTGAAGTCTATTTGGATTATTTCCATATCTTCCATCTGTGGGTCTTCTTGATGGCTGCACATATGCTGTCTTCCAGGGTTTAGCTCCTAATGACCTCAATGTAGTTGCTGGATGAAATGTGCCTGCTCCTACTTCCATGTCATAAGGTTGTAGAACTACACATCCTTTTTTACTCCAAAACTTTTGAAGATTTAAAATTGTATCTTGAAATGTTAGAATTTTCTCTTTTGATTTAGAAACCATATCTTTGCCAGATTGATCTTTCATCTAATATATTTGCAAATTGGTCAACATGATTTGAAGATGAAAGTTTTTGACTTAGCCATCCTTTTGCTTTTTCAAATTTTTTAATTACAACATCTTCACCAAACTTTTCTTTTAAAACTATATGAGCGTCTCCTATGCCATCTATCAATCCTAATTTCATGGCTCTTGAACCTGACCAAAATTCACCAGAAAATAACTCTACCTCTTTTTTGTTTAATTTTGCTCCACGACTTTTTTCAACTACATTTATAAAATCTTGATGTAAATCTAATTGAATATTTTTAAGTCTTTGAATATCTTCTTCCTTTTCTTCCATAAAAGGATCAAGTGTGCTCTTATTCTTTCCAGCTGTGTGAACTCTTCTCTCAACACCTATTTTCTTAATTAATTCAGTAAAACCAAATGATGAATATATAACCCCTATAGACCCAATAATTGAACTTGAATTTGCATAAATTTCATCTCCAGCACATGAGATAAGATATCCCCCAGATGCAGCAACATCTTCTGCAAAAAAAATAACTTTCTTATTACTTTTTTTAGCTTGCTGACGAATAAAACTATAAATTAAATGTGACTGTACAGGTGAACCACCTGGAGAATTGATTGATATTGCTACTGCAGCAGCTTTTTTTAGTGAAAAAGCTTTTTTAATAATTTCTTCCTGTCCTGAAAAATCAATACCTTGCTTAAATTTACCAGCATTACCAATTACGCCATTTAATTTAATATGTGAAACAATTTTTTTCTTTTTTAAAAAGGAGAACATATTTATTTCTTACAGAATATTTGGTTGATTATAAAGACTACTTATAATTGAAGAAATAGGTGCGTCAAATGATAAGTAATAAATATAGCTTATTTATATTAATTTAAAATTAATATGGGAACTGTAGTACAGCTTAAAAACCAGATAAATAATTCATATTTCCAATTGAAGGATTCTGTTGAAGAAAAACTGGCTTTGACTGAAGAAAGAATAAAATCCAAATTAATTAGTGATGTTCAATTGGTTCAAAAAATGACTAATTATCATATAGAAACTGGTGGCAAAAGACTTAGGGCTTTATTGACATTAGGAAGTGCTAAGTTATGTGGTTACTCAAAAGGTTCAAGAGACGTAAATTTAGCAGCTTGTGTAGAACTTATTCATAGTGCAACTTTGATGCATGATGATGTTATCGATGATGGTGAGATTAGAAGAGGTAAAGAAACTTTAAATAAAATTTGGAATAATCATTCCTCGGTTTTAATTGGAGATTATCTCCTAAGTAGATGCTTTGAAATGATGGTGGAAGATGGAAACTTAGAGGTATTAAAATTATTATCATCAACTTCATCTAAAATTGCCCAGGGAGAAGTATTACAACTACAACATAATAATGAAGTTGATATGCTTGAAGAAACATATCTAAAAATTATCTCTGCTAAAACTGCAGAACTATTTGCCGCCTCAACAAAAGTAGGTGCGATTTTAGCTGAAGTAGAAAATAAAGAAAAAGATGCGCTAGAATTTTATGGAAGGAATTTAGGTTTAACTTTTCAAATTGCAGATGACACATTAGATTATAATTCTGAATTAAAGTTATTTGGAAAAAAAATAGGAAAAGATTTTTTTGAAGGAAAGGTGACTTTGCCAATAATCTTGCTTTACCAAAAATTAGATAACAATAAAAAAAGTAGGCTAAAAGAATTATTTAATAAAAAAGAGAGATCAAAAGAAGATTTTAATAATATTATATCTTTGATTAACGAATATAAGATTATAAATGAATGCTACCTAAAAGCTCAGCACTATATTAATTTAGCATCAAATTCTTTAAGTGTGTTCAGGGATACTAAAGAAAAAGAAATTCTTAAAAAACTTACATCTTTCAGTTTAGCGAGAAATTTTTAAGGACTTAATAAAGATTTATTCCATAATCCATTCTGGCTTTTTGTATAGAGTAATCTTTCATGAATTCTATTTTCTCCATCAAGCCAAAACTCTATATTTTGTGGATTTAAATTCCATCCAGACCAGTGTTTTGGTCTAGGAACTTTTGTTTCATCAGAATATTTATTTTTATACGCCTTAATTGAATTTATTAATTCATCTCTATTTTTTAATTCTTGGCTCTGATTTGATGCCCATGCACCAATTCTACTTTCATATGCTCTCGAAGAATAATATTTATCTGCAACATCATCAGAAACTAATGATACAGTTCCCGTAATTCTGACTTGTCTTAAAAGACTTTTCCAGTGAAAACACATTGAAGCGTTAGGATTTTCCTTTAGTTCATTACCTTTTCGACTATTTAAATTAGTGTAGAAAACAAATCCATCTTTATTAAAACCCTTAAGGAGCACCATTCTGACGGATGGAACATTATTTTTATTTGAAGTTCCTAATGCAACTGCATTTGGATCATTTGGTTCAGTCTGTTTAGCTTTTTCCATCCATATTTCAAACAACTTAATTGGGTCATCTAAATTTAAAAAACAGCTATTGATACCAAGTTGGTTTTTTTCATTCATAATTTAAACAAAATAATCTATATAATATAAATAATGTCATTTAACACATTTGGAAAGCTATTTCGATTCACAACTTGGGGTGAATCTCACGGTCCTGCTATTGGCTGCATAGTTGATGGTTGTCCTCCAAACATAAATCTAAATGAAAAAGACATTCAATTAGAATTGGATAAAAGAAAACCTGGGCAATCAAAATTTACAACCCAAAGAAAAGAAGACGATAAAGTCCAAATACTTTCAGGTGTATTTGAAGGAAAAACTACTGGCACACCAATTTCTCTAATTATTTATAATAAAGACATGAGATCTAAAGATTATGGAAATATAAAAGATAAATTTAGACCAGGTCATGCGGACTTTACCTATTTCAAAAAATATGGAATTAGAGATTACAGAGGTGGAGGAAGATCTTCAGCTAGAGAGACAGCTTCAAGAGTTGCGGCTGGTGCTATAGCTAAACTAGTACTTCAAAAAAAATTGGGAAAAAAATTTAAAGTTATAGGTGCTGTCACTCAATTAGGAATCTTAGGATGTGATACGTCACAATGGAATGATAAAATTATTTCAAAAAATCCATTCTTTTGTCCAGATAAGTCCATGATCAAATTATGGGAAAAATATTTACTTGGTGTAAGAAAATCAGGGTCATCATGTGGAGCTGTAATAGAAGTGAGAGCGAGAGGTATCCCAGCGGGCCTTGGAGCGCCAATTTACTCAAAATTAGATTCAGATATTGCATCAGCTTTTATGAGTATTAATGCAGTTAAAGGAGTAAATGTTGGTGCTGGGATGAATTCTGCACAACTAAGTGGTGAGCAAAACTCTGATGAAATATCATCAAAAAATAATAAATTAAAATTTAACTCTAATAATGCAGGCGGTATCTTAGGTGGAATTTCTTCTGGACAAGAAATAATAGCATCATTTGCAGTTAAACCGACATCTTCAATTTTAACCACAAGAAAAACGATTAATAAATTTGGAAAAAATACTACAATATCTGTTAAAGGAAGACATGACCCGTGCGTAGGAATAAGAGCTGTTCCAGTTGGAGAAGCTATGATGAATTGTGTTTTATTAGACCACTATCTAATGAATCAGGCTCAGTGCGGATAAATAATTAGTTTTTTACTACTCTAATTGAATCCTTATTAAATAAAACTTCTAAAACTTTTTTTGTGATTTGTGGACTATTCAGTCCAGCAATATCATACATGTTTTTTGGATTATCTTGCTCTATGAATTCATCTGGAAGAGTCATAGATCTAAATTTTAAACCTTTATCAAATATTCCTTTTTCAGCTAATAAATTTTTAACATGAGAACCAAATCCTCCTATAGAACCTTCTTCAATTGTAATCATTAATTCATGTTCTCTTGCAGATTTTAAAATTAAATCTTCATCTAAAGGTTTAGCAAATCTGGCATCTATAATTGTTGTTGAAATACCCTTTGCTTTCAATTCTTCTGCAGCTACTTTACATTCCTCAAGTCTAGTTCCTAAACTCAACAAACAAACCTGAGTTCCTTGGTGAATAATTTTTCCTTTACCTATCTCTATTTTTTCCTCTATTGAAGGAAGTTCAACTCCAATACCTGTTCCTCTTGGATATCTTATTGCACAGGGTTTATCATTAATATCAACCGAAGTATTAATCATTTTTACTAACTCCGCTTCATCACTAGCTGCCATCACGATAAAATTTGGTAAAGTCGACAAATAAGTAATATCAAAAGAACCTGCGTGCGTTGATCCGTCTGCACCAACTAACCCAGCCCTGTCAATTGCAAATCTTACAGGAAGACTCTGTATTGCTACATCATGCACAACTTGATCATAAGCTCTTTGAAGAAAGGTAGAATAGATAGCTGCATAGGGCTTGTACCCTTCTGTAGCAAGACCTGCCGCAAAAGTAACAGCATGCTGTTCGGCAATACCAACATCAAACATTCTTTTTGGAAATTCCTTACCAAAGATATCCATACCTGTTCCACCTGGCATTGCTGCAGTTATTCCAACAATCTTGCTGTCTTTTTTTGCGTGTTTAACAAGTGTATTTGCAAAAACTTTTGTGTAAGCAGGTAAATTAGTACCACTTTTTTGTTGCTCTCCAGTTTCAACATTAAATTTTGATACTCCGTGATAGTGATCGCTAGCTTTTTCAGCATATGAATATCCTTTTCCTTTTTGAGTTTTAATATGTATCATGATTGGACCCTCATGCTTTGAGTCTCTAGCATTTCTTAAAATAGGGACAAGTGTGGAAAGATCATGTCCATCTATTGGTCCCGCATAATAAAAACCTAGTGAGCTAAATAGTGTTCCACCTGTAACAGCCGATCGAAAAAAATCTTCTGCTTTACCAGCTTTAGCACTAAATCTTTTTGAAAAAGCTGAGGTGATTAACTTTAAAGTTTCTCTCAAGCTAAAATAAATTTTTCCAGTAAATAATTTTGCTAAATATGTTCTCATTGCACCTACTGGTTTTGCAATAGACATATCATTATCATTTAATATAACGATCATTTTAGTTTTAGATGCACCAGCGTTATTCATAGCTTCGTATGCCATACCAGCACTAATTGCACCATCACCAATAACAGCTATTACATTTGAAGATTTGTTTTCTAATTTATTTGCTTCAGCCATACCAAGTGCAGATGATATAGATGTAGAACTATGAGCTGCACCAAATGGGTCATATTCACTCTCAGATCTTTTAGTAAAACCTGATAAGCCATTACCTTGTCTTAAAGTATTAATTTTTTGTTTTCTTCCTGTTAAAATTTTATGTGGATATGCTTGGTGTCCTACATCCCAAATTAATCGATCATTAGGCGTGTCAAAAACATAGTGTAGAGCTACGGTCAACTCAACAACTCCTAGGCCTGCACCTAAATGTCCCCCAGTTTTAGATACTGCACTGATCATCTCTTCTCTAACTTCATCAGCTACTTGTTGTAAATCATTTTCAGAAACTTTTCTTAAATCGGATGGAAAGTTAATATTGTTTAAAAACTTGTAACTATTTTTCATTTATTTCTATTCAATATAAATTCTAATGTATCATTTAATTTTTTTGATTTTGAACCATAAATTTTTAAATTTCTATTAATATCTGAAATAATCTTACCACAATATTTGATTGAAGCATCATAACCTAGCAAACTTATAAGTGTTGCTTTTCCTTTTTTTTGATCTTTTTTAGTTTTTTTTCCAGCAATTTTAGAATTACCTTTGAAGTCTATTAAATCATCTGCTATTTGAAAAAGAAGACCGATATCAGAACCAACACTTTCAAAAAATTTAATTTCCCTCACGCTTTTATCTTTAATAATTGCTGGGACCGCACAACAAAAACTAAAAAGTTTTCCAGTTTTTTTAATCTCCATATCTACAATTTGTTTTTTTGAAACTTTCTTTTTTTCAAAATCTAAATCTAAATATTGACCTCCCGCTATACCCAAATGTCCTGAACATGTAGAAAGTTTATCTACTAATTTAACTTTAATTTTTTCACTCAAATTTAACTTTGAGCTAGTTAAAATTTCAAAAGCCATTGTTAATAATGAATTTCCAGCAAGAACAGCTGTCGACTCACCAAATTTAATATGAGTTGATGGCTTACCTCTTCTCATATTATCATTATCCATGCATGGTAAATCATCATGAATAAGAGAATAAGCATGAATACATTCCACAGCAGCCCCTATAACAATTAATGTTTTATAGTTAATTGAGAATAACGATCCAATATCAATTAATATTTTAGATCTAATTTTTTTTCCTCCAGGAAATAATCCGTACTTCATTGCATAAATTAATTTGGAATTTCCTTGTTCCTGAATGTATCTCTTCAAGAATACATTGGTATCTTTTGCAATTTTGTTAAGTTGATTTTTCACTTTCTCTTAATAATTTCCTTAATTTTTTTATTTGTTTTTTCACTAATAGATCTAAAATTTTTTTGAAATTTTTTTTCAATTAAATTATTTAATTTTAGCAACTCCTGATAACTATCTACAGAATTATCTAAATCATCTTTTTCCTCTAATGACTTTATTATTTGATTTGCTTCGTCTGTCAATTCCTCAAGCGTTCTACTGTCATAATCGAGTGGTAAATTTTTATCTTTCATATATTAATCATTACTATTACATGAAAAATATTCAATCAAATATCAAAAAAGCAAAAAATTACTTAGACAAAAGTCATTGTGTGGCTGTTCCAACAGAAACTGTTTACGGACTTGCGGGTAATGCGTACTCAGATGTTGCCGTTAAAAAAATTTTTAATCTAAAAAGAAGACCTGCTAATAATCCATTAATTGTTCACTATTATAATTTAAAGAAAATTTCAGAAGATTGTGAAATAAATAATAGTTTTATTAAACTTTATAAAAAATTTTCTCCAGGACCATTAACATATGTACTGAAGCTTAAAAAGAATTCTAAAATATCAAAGTTTGTAACTAATAATAAAAAAACAGTTGCTATAAGATTTCCAAGACATCCCCTATTTAGAAAATTACTAAAAAATCTTGAATATCCAGTTGCAGCACCAAGTGCTAATATTTCTTCAAGATTAAGTGCTGTAAAAGCAGCTGACGTCAAAGAAGAGTTTGGCAGCAAAATAAAATTTATTTTGAATGGTGGTATTTGCAAGATAGGTGTTGAGTCCACAATAATAAGCATAATAAATAAACCAAGATTACTAAGATATGGAGGATTGGGTGTTTCAAAAATCAAAAAAACTTTAAGAAAAAATATAATTATTAATATAAATTCAAAAGATAAAATTTCTCCTGGTCTTTTTCCTTTACACTACTCTCCAGGATTACCTTTAAGAATGAATGCGAAAAAAAACAAAACAAATGAAGCTTTTGTACTTTTAAAAAAAAGAGAAAATATATCTAAAGATATTTATTATTTAAGCAAAACAAATAACTTAAATGAGGCTGCCAAAAACCTGTATAGTGTTTTGAGGAAAATAAAAAAAGATAAATATAAATCAATAGCTATAGAAAAAATACCAAATGAAGGAATTGGAAAAACAATAAATGACAGACTCAAGAGAGCATCAAACTTCAAATGAAAAACTCAATAGAAGTCATAAATCTATCAAAATCATATAAGACTAAAAAAGCAGTTAATAATATAAGTTTTAAAATTGACGAAAATGAAATAGTGGGACTCTTGGGTCCAAATGGGTGCGGAAAAACAACGACCATTGGAATGATACTAGGATTATTAAAGCCCACAAGTGGCCAAGTCTTAATCAATGGTAAAAATATTGAAAATAATAAAATTTCAATTCTTCACAAAATTAATTTTATTTCTCCCTACATTGAATTACCTAAAAAATTAACTGTAAAGCAAAATTTAATTGTGTATGGGAAGCTCTATAATATTAAAAATTTGAATGAGAGAATTAATTTTCTTTCAGAAAAATTAAGATTAGGAGATCTTCTGGATAAAATCACAGGAGAACTGTCATCAGGACAAAAAAATAGGATCAGTCTTGCAAAAGCATTAATTAATGATCCAACTGTGCTCTTATTAGATGAGCCAACTGCTGCTCTAGATCCAGAAACAGCAGATTTTATTAGAACCTTTTTAGAAAAGTACAAAGAAGAAAAAAAAATATCAGTTTTGTTGGCTTCTCATAATATGGATGAAGTAAAGAGATTATGTAATTCAGTTATGATGATGAAAGATGGTAATATTGTAGACAGTGGTACTCCTGAAAATTTAATAAAAAAATATGGACAAAAAAACCTGGAAGAAGTTTTTTTAGAAATTGTTAGAAAAGATAAATGAATATTACAAGAATATACGGATTATTTTTAAGGCATTTTTATTTAATTACTAGATCGTTCCCCAGAATACTTGATTTAATATATTGGCCTTCTATCCAAATAACTCTTTGGGGTTTCATTTCCAATTTTTTTGCAGCTCACAGTTCATACTATAGTGGAGCTGTAGGAGTTATATTGTCTTGTGCAATTCTTTATGATTTTCTTTTTAGAACAAGCATAGGTTTTAATATGTTATTTTTAGAGGAAATTTGGAGTAGGAATTTTACTAATTTATTTATAGCTCCAATGAAAATTAGTGAAATAATTACTGCACTTGTAATTACCGCTCTTATACGAGCTCTGATCGGATTAATACCAGCAATACTATTAACCTCACCATTATTTGGAATATCTATATTAAACTTGGGATTGCCGTTAGCTTTTCTTTTTTTAAGCTTGTATATTTTTGGTATCACTTTGGGTCTTTTTGTTTCGGCTGGATTGCTAAGATTTGGTCCGTCTTTTGAGAATATCGCCTGGTCTACAATGTTTTTATTGGCACCTTTTGGTTGTATCTATTATCCAGTTGAAATTTTACCCGAAATATTTCAGTCAATAGCATTCGCATTGCCTTTGGTTTATATATTTGAAGAAACTAGAAATATCTTAGTTAATGGGATTGTTAGCTATGAAAATATTTATATCGCACTTTCACTAAATGCATTTTATTTGACAGCTGCTATAGCAACATTTTATTTTTCGTTTGATAAAGCTAGAGAAAAAGGGACATTAATTAATATTGGAGAGTAAATGGTGCGCCTGCAAGGAGTCGAACCCTGAACCTCCAGAGCCGAAATCTGGCGCTCTATCCAGTTGAGCTACAAGCGCATATAGTATTAATATTATATTTTATGGAAAAAAGCATTAATTTTATAGTTGAAGAAGAAGAAAAGAATTTAAGAGTTGATGTATTAATTAACAAAAGAGACGAAATTATTAGCAGGACCAGAGTAAAAAACTTAATTTTAAAAGAAAAATTAAAACTTAATAATGAAATAATTAAAAGCCCATCGAAAAAAGTTTCGATTGGCGATGTAGTAAATCTTATAATTCCAGAGCCAGAGATTGCATCTCTAAAACCTTATGATTTTAAATTAAATATTGTTTATGAAGATGCAGATTTATTAGTAATTAATAAACCTGCAGGAATTATAATGCACCCTGGAGCAGGCAACTATGACAAAACAATTGTAAATGCATTAATGCATTACGACAAAGAATCTTTATCAACTATTGGGGATGAATTAAGACCGGGAATTGTTCATAGAATTGATAAAAATACCTCAGGATTAGTTGTGATAGCAAAAAATAATGAAACCCATGAAAATTTATCAAAACAATTTAGTAACCACACAATTATTAGAGAATACCAACTTTTAATATGGGGAAAGCTTAGGCCATCTTCTGGCAGGATAGAAACATTTATTACTCGTAGTTCAAAAAATAGACAACTTATGGAAGTAAGCCGTTCAAAAGGTAAGAAAGCAATAACAAACTATAAAACAATTGAAATTTTTGAAAATAAAAAAATACCAACATTAAGTTTAATCGAATGCAAATTAGAAACTGGTAGAACCCATCAAATCAGAGTACACATGAACTATAAAGGGAATAGTTTAGTTGGTGATGATAAATACAAAAAAAAATATAAAAAATTGAAAAATGTCGATTTTGACGTTCAAAATTCAATTACAAATTTAGACAGACAATTTTTACATGCAAAGACTTTAGGCTTTGTTCATCCTAGAACTCAAAAAGAGATGATTTTTACCTCAATTTTGCCCCAAGAACTAAATAATATCTTAAAAATGCTTAGAAACACTGAAGAATAAATTATTGAAAAATAGGTATAATTAACTAAATAAATCCTGCTATGAGTATAACTATGAGTAACAATCTTCCTACGCTATCCAATGAGGGTGGTCTTTCTGCATACTTAGAGCAGATCAAAAAGTTTCCAATGTTGGCTGCAGAAGAAGAATATATGTTGGCAAAAAATTGGAAAACAACTGGAAATATTAAAGCTGCTGAAAAACTAGTAACTAGTCACTTAAGATTAGTTGCAAAAATTGCAATGGGATACAAAGGTTATGGTCTGCCAATTAATGAAATGATTTCAGAAGGGAATGTTGGTCTGATGCAAGCTGTTAAAAAATTTGAACCAGAGAAAGGATTTAGATTGGCAACTTATGCTATGTGGTGGATTAAAGCATCTATTCAAGAATATATTTTAAGATCTTGGAGTCTTGTAAAAATTGGAACAACAACTGCTCAAAAAAAATTATTTTTCAATTTAAAAAAAATTAAAAACCAAATATCCCCTGAAACTGAAGGTGATTTAAGAGATGAACACGTAAACCATATTGCTAATAAACTTGATGTAAGTAAAGAAGAAGTTGTTTCAATGAACCGAAGACTTTCTGGAAAAGAGTTTTCACTAAATGCTCAAGTTGGAGAGGATGGTGATGAATGGCAAGACTGGTTAGTAGATAAAGAGCTTGATCATGATTTAAAATTTGCTCAACACGAAGAGATGGAGCAAAGAAAAGATTTGTTAAAAGACTCTATTTCTGTGCTTAATGATAGAGAAAGAGAGATATTGTATTCAAGAAGACTAAATGATGATCCAACAACTTTGGAAGATTTAAGTAAAAAATATAAAATCAGTAGAGAAAGAGTTAGACAAATAGAAAATAAAGCATTTGAAAAACTTCAAAAACAAATGCTTCTTCTTGCTAAATCTAAAAATTTACTACCAGCAAATTAAGTTTCAAAAGGATTTTCAATTAAAATTGTATCGTCTCTTTCAGGACTAGTAGAAACGCTAGATATTTTTGCTCCAATAAAATCTTCTACTGCAAAAATATATTTTTTTGCATTATCAGGTAAAGAGTCCATATTTTTAATTCCACTAGTTGATACCTTCCAGCCTGGAAAAGATTTATAAATTGGTTTTATTTTAATTTGATCTTCTACAGCAGCAGGTAAATAATCTAATTTTTCTCCATCGAGTTCATAAGCAACACACATTTTAATTTCATCCAATTCATCAAGGACGTCCAATTTTGTTAAAGCTATACCATCTATACCTGAAACTTTAATTGTTTGTCTTACTAGAACGCCATCAAACCACCCACATCTCCTTTTTCTACTTGTAACAGTTCCAAATTCTTTTCCACGTGTACCCAAAAGTTCACCTACTTCATCAATTAGTTCTGTTGGAAAAGGTCCTTCCCCTACTCTTGTTGTATAAGCTTTTGTAATTCCTAAAACATAGTTTATTGAATTAGGACCACAGCCTGTTCCGGTAGCTGCACTCGAAGCAACTGTATTAGATGAAGTTACAAAAGGATAAGTTCCATGATCTACATCAAGCAAAATACCTTGTGCACCTTCAAATAAAATTTTCTTTTTTTGCTTTTTAAATTGATCAATTTTAAGCCACACGGGCTGTGAAAATTTTAATATTTTAGGAGCAATTTTAAGTAAATCAGATTTAAGTTGGTCTTTTTCAAAAATTTTTTTTCCAAGTCCTTTTCTGATTGCATTATGGTGTATCAATACAGAATCTAACCTTTGATCTAAATTTTTTTCTGATCTTAAGTCCATAACCCTTATTGATCTTCTTCCTACTTTATCCTCGTAAGCAGGTCCAATTCCTCTTCTAGTAGTTCCTATTTTGCTTTTTCCTGCTGTATCTTCTCTAATTTCATCCATTTCTCTATGAAAAGGCAAAATCAGATTTGCAGATTCTGATATTATGAAGTTATTTACATCTACTTCTACACCTTTAGATTTAATTTCTTCAATTTCTTCCAATAAAGCCCAAGGATCCACAACAACACCATTACCAATTATTGATATTTTCCCTTTTCTAACAATACCAGATGGGAGTAATCTCAGCTTATAAGTAACACCATCAATAACAAGAGTATGGCCCGCATTGTGGCCACCTTGAAATCTAATAACTACATCTGCTTGTTCAGATAACCAATCAACAATCTTACCTTTTCCTTCATCGCCCCATTGAGATCCAACAACAACTATATTTTTCATTAATTATATTTTCTATTTACTTTTATAGAAGTGAGATGGTTAATTGGGCCATGACCTTTTCCATAATTTGGGTTTGTTTTAATAGCCGAATTTACATACTTAATTCCAAGCTCACAAGATTTCTTTGCTGGTTTTCCACACGATACAAATGTAGTAACAGCGCTTGATAAAGTACAACCTGTACCATGAGTATTATTTGTTTTATAACGCGTATTATTAAAAATCTTAATGTCTTTTTTATTGACAAAAACATCCTTAACTATTTTATTTTTTGAATGTCCACCTTTAATAAGTACATTTTTAGCTCCAAATTCTATAAGCTCATTTGCAGCGTAAATCATATCTTCAACAGATATGATCTTTGTTCCAGTCAAAATTTCAGCTTCAGGGATATTAGGGGTAACAAGTGAAACTTTTTTTAATAATTCCGATTTTAATATCTTAATTGCTTTGTTATCTATTAATTTAGCCCCACCTTTTGCAACCATAACAGGATCTAAAATAATTTTTTTAACTTTAATTAAATTTAATGCTTTAATTACCATCTTGATAACATTAGATGAATGTAACATTCCTATTTTAATTGCATCAGGCTTAATATCTTTACAAGTAAAAACTATTTGATTGAAAATTTCTTTTGGATTAATGCCAACAATTGATTTTACACCTGTAGTATTTTGAATTGTAACTGCAGTTATAGCTGTCATTGCATAAGAACCTAAAGCTGTCACAGTTTTAATATCAGCTTGTATACCGGCTCCGCCAGATGAATCTGAACCTGCAATAATTAAAATTTTTGAATTTGGTTTCAATTTATCTTATTTTTTTGGATATCATATTTACACATCTGGATAAAAGTATTTTATTATCACTTTCTGCCATAACTCTAATCTTAGACTCTGTTCCTGATTTTCTGACTAAAACTCTTCCCTGACCTTTAATTAATTTTTCTGCGAGTTTTATAGTTTTTTTTATTTCAGGTTTGTTAACAATATTTTTATCTTTAACATTTATATTTTCTAGTAGTTGAGGGGTTTTTTTAAAACTCTGAAAAAATTCACTAGTTTTTTTACCTTTTCTCAGTGCAAAAAGAGCTTCTAAAGCTACAAGCAATCCATCTCCAGTTGTTGCAAATTTACCTAAAATAATATGTCCTGATTGTTCACCGCCTAAATTAAATTTATATTTTTGCATTTTTTCTTTAACATATCTGTCACCTACATTAGCTCTTATAAATTTTATTCCCTTGGATTTAAAATATTTTTCTAATCCATAATTTGACATTAATGTTCCAACAACCCCACCTTTTAGCATTTTTTTATTTTTCCATCTCGTTGCCAAAGCAGCTATGATTTGATCTCCATCTATAATATTACCTTTTTCATCGCACATTATAATTCTGTCAGCATCTCCATCTAAAGAAATACCAATATGAGCTTTATATTTTTTTACAGCTGTTCTGATTTTTCTTGGAAAAGTTGAGCCACAATCTTTATTTATATTTAAACCATTTGGGTTTACACCTATTGCTATAACTTTAGCACCTAATGATTTTAATAATTCAGGACCTGCTTTATAACCAGCACCATTGGCACAATCTATAACTATTCTTAATCCCCTTAAATTGAACTCTTTTGTAAAATTTTTTTTTAATATTTTAAGATAGTTTTTAGTCGCTGTTTCTAATCTTTTGACTCTTCCTAACTTTTCAGGATCAGAGAGATTCTTGGATATTTTTTTATCTATGAGAGCTTCTATTTTTTTTTCTATTTTATCTGACAATTTCATTCCATCAGGTCCAAATAATTTTAGTCCATTATCGTAATGAGGATTGTGAGAAGCTGTAATCATAATACCCATATTTGCCTTCATTAATTTTGTAAGCATAGCTAATCCATTAGTTGGTAAAGGACCTAAAGTATAAACATGCATACCTGCAGAAGCCAAACCAGAAACGAGTGCAGGTTCGAGCGTATATCCTGATAATCTAGTATCCTTAGCTATTATTGCTATTTGTTTTTTTTTCTTTTGAGATTTAAAATATGTACCACTAGCTAGTCCAAACTTAAAAAACATATCTCCATTAATATGTTTGCTATTAATTGCTCCTCTTATACCATCTGTTCCGAAATATTTTTTTGTCATTATTTATTTATTATCTCTTTAAAAACTTTAATTGCTTGCATAACTTCATTAACATCATGAATTCTTAAAATCTGAACTCCTTGCATCATCAAATATAACGAAGACGATATTGTTCCTCCAATCCTAGTATAGCTATCATTTTTTTTAGAAATATCTTTAATAAATTTTTTTCTAGAATTTCCTACAAGTATAGGAAATCCTAATGAATGAAAAATAGAAACACGTCTAATTAAATTCATATTATGTTTCAGTTTTTTTCCAAATCCGATGCCAGGATCTAAAATTATATTGTTATGTTTAATACCTTTAGATCTTAGAAGTTTTATTTTTTCCTCAAAAAAATCATAAATATCCAATAACTCATTCTTATATTTTGGATTTTTTTGCATATTTTCTGGTGTTCCAAGTGTGTGCTGAATGACAAAAGGAATTTTGTATTTTTTTAATATGTTTATTGTTTTTGGATCAAAACTTAAACCTGAAACATCATTAATTAGTTTTACTCCTACTTTAATTCCATTTTTCATTATTTCAGATTTTCTAGTATCTAAAGAAATTGGAATTTTTTTTATGATAGATTTTAAAATATCATTAATTCTATTCCATTCATCTTCTTTATTTACTTCCTTTGATCCTGGTCTTGTTGACTCACCTCCAACATCAATTAAATCTGCACCCTCGTTGTATAATTTAATAGCATGATTTATTCCTTTTTTTTTTGTATTAAACTTTCCTCCATCTGAAAAACTGTCAGGAGTAAGATTTAAAACACCTAATATATTTGGAATTTTTTTAAATTCTAAATTAGAAAAATTTTTTTTTTTAGATTTAATTTTTTTAATATCTAGATAAATTTTCTTCTTCAAATTATTTGGTAAATATTTGATTTGATTTATAGAAATTTTTTTTTTTGATCTTCTAGTTATTATTTCAATATGATCAAAAGATATTTCTTTAATTTGGTGTAATGGTATAGCTCTTTTTTTTATTAACTAAAATTTTTGACTGATTTCCGACATAGAAATTACACGCTCTTGTGTAATATCTTTGCATTACAAATTAATGAACAATTTTCGGTTTTAGACCCATAGCACCTAAAGCTGAGTCTTGATCATCTTTTGAGTCTTGATTTTCTAAAATTTTATCTTTTGGATACAAGTTTTTATTAATTATGTTTTCAATTTCTTCACCAGTTAAAGTTTCGTAAGTGATTAAAGCTTTAGCAATTTTATGTAAATCATCTATTTTCTCAGTCAAAATTTTCTTGGCTTGATTATATCCTTCATCCACAAGCTTTCTAATTTCCTTATCAATTTTTTGAGCAACTTCCTCTGAAACTGATTGCGTTTGAGTAACTGATCTACCTAAGAAAACTTCCTCTTGATTTTCTCCGTATTCAACTGGGCCCATTTCTTCACTCATACCATATTTAGTTACCATTGCTCTTGCAAGTTGAGTGGCTTGATTGATATCTGAACCATTTCCTCCACCTGCTCCTGTTGAAATGTTGTCTTTTCCAAAAATTAATTCTTCTGCAACTCTTCCCCCAAAACAGACTGCCAGTCTTGCTTTTAGATATTTGATTGAATATCCATGCTTATCTCTTTCTGGTAAATTCATTACCATTCCAAGCGCTCTTCCTCTTGGAATAATTGTGGCTTTATGAATTGGATCATAACTAGGCATATTAAATGAGACTAAAGCATGACCACCTTCGTGGTAAGCAGTAAGTTTTTTTTCATCTTCAGTCATAACCATTGATCTTCTTTCAGCACCCATCATTACTTTATCTTTTGCTTCTTCAAATTCTAATAAAGTTACAATTCTTTTGTTCTTTCTAGCCGCTAATAAGGCAGCTTCATTGACTAAGTTAGCTAAGTCTGCTCCAGAGAAGCCTGGAGTTCCTCTTGCAATAGTTCTTAGATTAACATCTGGTGCCATCTTAATTTTTTTCACATGGACTTTTAGAATTTTTTCTCTTCCAATAATATCTGGATTGGAAACAACTACCTGTCTGTCAAATCTTCCAGGTCTCAATAATGCAGGATCAAGTACATCGGGCCTATTTGTTGCTGCAATTATGATAACTCCTTCATTGGTATCGAAACCATCCATTTCTACTAATAATTGGTTTAATGTTTGCTCTCTTTCATCATTACCACCACCTAAGCCTGCACCTCTACTTCTTCCAACTGCATCAATCTCGTCAATAAATATAATACAGGGAGAATTTTTTTTACCTTGTTCAAACATATCCCTTACTCTTGATGCACCAACACCTACAAACATTTCAACGAAATCTGAACCTGATATAGTAAAGAAAGGAACTCCTGCTTCACCAGCAATAGCTCTTGCTAATAAAGTTTTTCCCGTACCTGGTGGTCCTACAAGCAAAGCACCTCTTGGTATCTTTCCGCCAAGTCTACTAAATTTTTTAGGATCTTTTAAAAATTCGACAATTTCTTCTACCTCCTCTTTTGCCTCTTCTACTCCAGCAACATCATTGAATGTTACTTTGCCTTTAAGTTCATTCATCATTTTGGCTTTTGACTTGCCAAATCCCATCGCTCCACCTTTTCCTCCTTGCATCTGACGCATAAAAAAGATCCATACGGCGATTAATAAAAGCATAGGAAACCAAGAAAGTAATACACCAAATAATGAAGGCATTTTTTCTTCTAATGGAGCTGCAGAAATGCTCACACCTTTATTTGATAATTTTTCTATTAAGTTAGGATCATTTGGGGCATAAGTAGAAAACGAGTTTCCATTTGAGTAAACACCTTTGATATTGTTTCCTTGTATCTCTACCTTAAGAATTTCTCCATTTTCAACTGAAGTTAAAAAATCTGAAAATATTATTTGATTTCCTCCTCTGATATTTGATTGAGGATTTTTAAACATATTATAAAGACCAATAGTTAAGAAAACTATTATTCCCCACATAGCAAGATTTTTTAAATTCATGTTAATAAGATAAGAATTATTGCAAATTAAACAAGTGACAAAATAACTGCAAATTTCACGATATTAACGCTCTTTATGTACAATCACAGTTCTGTTAATTTTTTTTATAACACAATTTCCAAGTGTAGTTTTAAAAGTAATTTAATTTCCTAGATTTTCTAAAATATTGACAATTTTTTTACCCCTAGGTGGAAAGTATTTTTTTCCAACTAACTGTAAAATCTGTGAAAATGACCTGAACAAAACTTCTTGGGGAAAATTAAAAAATTCTTCGTTCAAAACAACTTTATTCTCATAAATAATCGAATTTTCTCTCAAGTTTTTTTCACAAAAGAACTGGATTGATTGGTCAGCACTTTTTAATTTCTGAATTGATAATTTAAATTTATTTTTATCTAAACCTTCATTCTCAAGATTTT
>QCHC01000021.1 GCA_003279765.1 Pelagibacteraceae bacterium AG-390-M19
TATCAAAGTTAAGTTTTTCTATATCTCTAATTTTTTTTAATTCTTTAATTTTTTTTAAAACTTCAGGCATGAATTTTTGTCCACCAAATCCAGGATTTACACTCATTATTAAAACTAAATCAATTTTATTTAATAGATTTTTAATTAAATCTATGCTTGTTTCAGGATTGAGAGAAACTCCTACTTTTTTTTTTAGATCTTTTATTTTATTTATTGATTTTTCTAAATTATCAGTTGCTTCAGGATGTACAGTAATTATATCCGCTCCCGCATCAGCATAAGCTTCTATGTATTTATGCACAGGAGAAATCATTAAATGAACATCAAATTTTAATGAGCAATGTTTTCTAAGAGCTTTAATTACTGGAGGACCTATTGTTAAGTTTGGAACAAAGTGGCCATCCATTACATCTACGTGAATCATATCAGCCCCACCTTCTTCAAGTCTTTTTATTTCTGTACCTAATTGGCTAAAATCAGCTGATAAAATTGATGGAGATATTTGTATATTTTTCATTGATATCTAGTCTTACTAGTACCAATTTTTAAAATTTAATTGAATTAAAAAATTGATAAATCTGCCTAGAAATTTCACTTTCAAGAGGAAATGACAACATACCCATTACTGAATATCCCAAAATCCAAGGCATCAAATAAAATCTAATCATGAAAAAGAACCAAGCCACATAAAGTGGTACCAATGGTTGAATTATGAAAGAAGGAGTAACAGGTCTAAAAATTCTTAATAGAGGATTAGTAAATTTTACAAAAGCTTTCATGAAGAAAAAGTTTGAGTCTTCTCTTTGAAAGATGTTCATTGCTACTCTTCCAACTAAAGTCCACATCATAATCCCAAGAATGTAGTCAATTATGTAGACTAGGGGATGAAAGTTAGCAGACATTAAAGAATTTATATTTGATCTTAAAAAGAAATAAAAGGGGCGAAATTAATCGCCCCTTAAAAAGATTATTTATTTTTGGCTAATCACCTGTGTACCAGCAGGTATCCTAGAGTCATCAACCATTTTTTGTGTTGCAGCACTAGGTTCTGAAGTCATTAAACTTACAACAACCATAGCTACTAAGCTAACAGTAGATCCGAAGATACCAAATGTTAACTGAGTAATACCTAAGAATCCGCTTCCACCACTTCGTACCCAAACTAGATACGCAAATCCAGAAACTAATCCTAAGACCATACCAGCTATAGCACCTTCTTTATTAGCTCTCTTCCACCATACACCAAGTACAAGTGGCCAGAACAATCCAGACATCGCAAAGTCAAAAGCCCATATTACTGAACCTAAAATACCTTGGATCTCCATTGCTGCAATTGTTGCTCCTGCAAAACCAATTATTACAAGGAATACCCTTGCTACAACTAGTCTCTTAGCAGTCTCAGCTTTAGGGTCTACCATTTTGTAGTAAACGTCATGCGAGATTGCATTTGCGATTGCAAGAATCAAACCATCCGCAGTTGACATCGCAGCTGCCAAACCTCCAGCAGCAACTAGACCTGAGATTACATAAGGTAATCCTGCAATTTCTGGTGTTGCTAATACAACGGCTTTACCACCCATGAAGAACTCGTTTAATTCAACAGTTCCATTTCCGTTAAAGTCGCTTACAAACATCAGATTTGCTTGGTTCCAGTTTTGATACCAATCGATTGCTTGAACTTCTGCAATTGATTTACCAATAATACCTGTTGGTAAGTTCGGATCAATCAAAGCAAGTTTAGATAGTGTTGCTAACATTGGTGCAGAAGAATAAAGTAGGAAGATAAAGAATACTGACCAACCTACTGATTTTCTAGCTGCTTTTACACTTGGAGTAGTAAAGAACCTCATCATTACATGCGGTAATGAAGCAGTTCCCATCATCATTGCTAATGCTAATGAGATGAAAGCCCAAGGTGTTGCATTTACTTCAGAGTGAGCCTTAGTAATACCAGCTAACCCTTTAGGTACTGTAGCTAAATCAGCAGCAGAGTTTTTAACAAAACCAAACTGTTGTTCTAACTCACCAATTCTAGCAACTTCATCAGCTAACATGAAGTGAGGGAAGAAACCCGCACCAATGTTGTTACTGATCCAGAATACTGGAAGTAGGTAAGCTATAATTAGTACAATGTATTGCGCAACCTGTGTCCAAGTTACCCCTCTCATACCACCAAGCATTGAACATAATAAAATACTTACTAGTCCAACATATACTGCGTATTGGAATGGGATATCTAAAGCAACAGCTGCAATAGTACCTGTAGCGTTAATTTGTGCAGTCACGTAAGTGAATGATGCAACAGTTAAAACGATAACTGCCATCAATCTTGCTGTATTACCACCGTATCTAGTACCCACGAAATCTGGAACTGTGTAACAGCCAAATTTTCTTAAGTATGGTGCTAACAAAGTTGCAACTAACACATAACCACCTGTCCAACCTACAAGCAAAGCCATATATCCATAACCTTTGAAATAAATACCACCCGCCATTGCAACGAATGAAGCACCAGACATCCAGTCGGCTGCTGTTGCCATTCCGTTGAACACAGTTGGAACCGTTCTTCCAGCTACGTAATAGTTACTTGCTTGGGCTGTTCGAGATAGCCAACCAATTAGTGCGTAGATGAAAATGGTAAAACCAACAAAGCAAATACCTATTGCTTTCGCCGTCATACCCATCGACTCACCAATTGCCATTAAGACTATGAAACCTATAAATCCACCAGTGTAGATTCCATAAACTTTAGGCAAGTTATCTATAAAATTACCTTTAATCATTAGTCGTCTCCTTTTTCACTGAAGCCGAACTCTTCATCAATTTTTTCTTGTCTACCCGCAAACCAGAAAATAAGGATTACAAATATCGCAAGAGAACCTTGACATGTGAACCAATAAGTTAATGGATACCCAAAAGGTCCAGTAACTTCGTTCATTTCAGCTCCGAAAAGGAATATACCCATTGAGAATACAGCCCAGATTGCTAATGTTACAAATAGCAAACCTCTGGTCTTTTCCCAGTGTTGAGCGTTTTTCGCCATGTATACCTCTCTTTTTTAGTTATAACTGATAAAACCATAACCATTATGAGAGAGAATAAAAGTGTAAAAATAGCCGTATTAGGTTAATTTTTTCAATTATTTTCAATAAAATTAACTTTTTATGATTAAAAAAAAATTAAGTTGGAAAGATTTATCTTTGAGTGATTTCAAAGTTTATTTTTTTTCTTTGTTTAAAGCTTTTATTCCTAAAACAAAAATTAAAACTTTAGATGAGTTAGAAGAGTTTATACAAACAAAATCTGCTTGGGTATCTCAAGTTACACTTTATAGTTATTTAAAAACTAGAATGGGAACAAGATATGTTCTTCATTTTGATAATGACGAATTTATGAAATCTGTAAATGAAGCTAAATGGAATATTTATTCTGTTGCTCTTCAAGATTTAACGTTCTTCACTTTTTCTTATTTAAAAGTTAATTCTAGTTTCAGTGAACTAAATAAAGCTAAGGAAATTTTTTTGAAAATTTTAGATGACGAAACAACAAATAATATGCCTCTGAATATCATCGAAGAAGCAAAAAAAGAATTTGATGAAAGATTAATTAAAATTGATTGGGAAAAGTATCATGGTGATCGTCCCTTTAACCCAAGTGCATTATCATTATATAAATGGGCACCAATAGCAGACGAATTAAAAACTCTTGATAGAAAAATAGTTTTAAATTCTGTTATTTTAAAATGGGATGTTATTAAAAAAGAATTTATAGATAGAATACAGTTTTAAATATTTTTTCTGTTTTCAACTAAACTGTTAACAACGCTAGGATCGGCTAATGTAGTTGTATCTCCTAATTGACCATGTTCATTTGCAGCAATTTTTCTTAAAATTCTTCTCATAATTTTTCCAGATCTTGTTTTCGGAAGTCCTGGAGTGAAATGAATTAAGTCGGGTGTAGCAAGTGGACCAATTTGTTTTCTAACCCAAAGTTTTAGATCTCTTTCGAGTTCACCAGTTTCTCTTTCACCAGCATTTAATGTTACATAACAATACAATCCATTACCTTTAATATCATGTGGGTAACCTACCACTGCTGCCTCTGCTACCTTTGGATGAGCTACAAATGCACTTTCAATTTCAGCGGTACCCAAGTTGTGTCCTGATACAATAATTACATCATCCACCCGACCTGTAATCCAATAATATCCATCTTTATCTCTTCGACATCCGTCACCAGTAAAATATTTGCCATCAAACTGAGAAAAATAAGTATCAATAAATCTTTGATGATCCCCATATACTGTTCTCATTTGTCCAGGCCACGATTGTGCTATACAAAGTCTTCCTTCTCCGGGTCCTTTTATCTCTTTGCCTGATTTATCAACCAACATAGGCTTTATCCCATAAAATGGCTTTGTTGCAGAACCAGGTTTTAAAGGAATAGCACCTGTTTGAGGAGCAATTAATATCCCTCCTGTTTCTGTCTGCCACCATGTATCTACAATTGGGCACTTAGAATTTCCAACTGTTTTGTAATACCACATCCAAGCTTCAGGGTTTATTGGTTCACCAACAGTTCCAAGTAATTTTAAAGATTTTCTAGATGTTTTTTTGACAGGCCTATCACCTTCTCTCATTAGAGCTCTGATTGCAGTTGGTGCAGTATAAAAAGTATTTACTTTGTATTTATCTACTATTTGCCACCATCTAGAGCTATCAGGATAGTTTGGTATTCCTTCAAACATTATAGTTGTTGCACCGTTCGAAAGAGGACCATAGATGATATAACTGTGACCTGTTACCCAACCAATATCAGCAGTACACCAATAAATATCTTTTGGTTTGTAATTAAAAATATATTGATGAGTCATTGATGCATACACCATGTATCCACCTGTTGTATGTAAAACTCCCTTTGGTTTTCCAGTTGAACCCGATGTGTATAAAATAAATAAAGGATCTTCAGCGTTCATTTCTTCTGGCTCACACTGAGAAGGAACATCTTTAATTAAATCATGATACCAAACATCTCTATCATAATCCCAACTAATTGAATTACCTGTACGTTTAACAACAATACATTTTTTTACATTAGGACAGCTCTCTAATGCTTCATCAGTTGTTTCTTTTAAAGGAATAGTTTTTCCACCTCTAACACCTTCATCAGCTGTAATTATGTATTCAGACTCACAGTCATTCACTCTTCCTGAAATAGAGTCTGCTGAAAATCCCCCAAAAATAATTGAGTGGACTGCACCAATCCTAACACATGCTAACATTAAAATAGCAAGCTCTGGTATCATTGTAAGATAAATCGTAACTCTATCTCCTTTTTTAATACCTAATTTTTTTAAACCATTTGCAGCTTTAGAGACTTTTTGGTGAAGTTGTTTGTAAGTAATTTTTTGACTATCTTTTGGATCATCACCAACCCAAATTATTGCTGTTTTATCTTTTTTATCCTTTAGATGTCTATCGATACAGTTTGCAGACGCATTAAGCGTCCCATCTTCAAACCATTTAATTTTTACTTCCTTAGAACTATATTTAACAGAGGGAAGAGAAGTAGTTGATACAATTAATAGAACGTTAATTACGATATTAATATTTTGGGTTATTCATCAAATTATTGAACCCATTTCATATATCTTAAGTGGGCTAGATAAACTTTTAACCAGAGAACTTATTGGTTGGATTATTAAATCTCTTAAGATCTTAATATTTATTTTAGGATTAGCTGCGGTACTAGAATTATGGGGAATTAAGATAGGTCCTATTATTGCCGGTCTTGGTTTGTTTGGGGTTGCGGTTGCACTTGGAGCACAAGATTTATTTAAAAATTTAATTTCTGGAATTTTAGTATTAGTTGAAAAAAGATTTAAGATTGGAGACTGGATTGCAGTTGATGGAATCATTGAAGGTACAGTTGAAAAAATTGGTTTTAGATCCACAACAATCAGAAAGTTTGACAAATCTCTTGCTATTATTCCTAATTTTCAATTTGCTGAAAATGCTGTTGTCAATGTGAGTGAGACATCCAATTGGAGAATTAGATGGATAATTACTTTGCAGTACGACTCCACAATTGATCAATTGAAAAAAATAAGAGAGGAAATTGAAAGTTATATTAATAACAGTAAAGATTTTAATCAATCAACTGGTGTCGCAGTTAGAATTGAGAAGTTTTCTGATAGCTCAATAGATTTGCTGGTAAGATGTTTTACAGACTCAAATAGTTGGAGTAATTCACTGGAAGTTAAGGAGAGATTGGCAATTCAAATTAAGCAGATTGTAGAAAATAATAATGCTTCTTTTGCCTTCCCAAGCCAGTCAATTTATGTTGAGAAAAAATGATAGCAATTTTTTATTTAGTTTTACAGATATTGAAACTGTATTCTTATGTTGTCATAGCAAATGTAATCATAAGTTGGTTGATAGCTTTTAATGTTTTAAATACTCAAAACAGATTTGTTTATTCAATTTTAGAGCTTACATATAAATTAACTGAGCCAATACTTAATAAAATTAGACGTTTTTTGCCTAATTTAGGATCGCTAGATATCTCACCAATCGTTCTTCTTTTATTGATTTGGTTTATTGAAATGTGTATGAAGCTCTACATTGCACCAATAATATTTTAGAAAGTAAAATGATTTTAATTGACGGAAAAAAAGCTGCAGCTGAACTCAGAGAAGAATTAAAACAAGAAGTATCAGGGCTTAAATCCAAATATAATAAAGTCCCTGGTTTAACTGTAATATTAATTGGGGATCTTACTCCAAGTCAAATTTATGTTCGTAATAAAGAAAAATCAGCAAATGAAGTAGGTTTAAAATCAGAGGTAATTAAGTATCCAGATAGCATTGAAGAAAAAACTGTTTTAGAAAAAATTCAAGAATTAAACAAAGATGAAACAGTTTCAGGAATTTTAGTTCAATTACCATTACCAAAACATATAGATAAGCAAAAAGTTATTGAAGCAATTGATCCTTCTAAAGATGTAGATGGTTTTCATCCAATGAATGTTGGAAATCTATCATCAGGTTATGAAAGTTCGGTTCCTTGCACACCTCTTGGCTGTTATTTGTTAATAAAAAAAATTGAACCAAATTTAACTGGAAAAAAAGCAGTAGTAGTTGGTAGATCAAATTTAAATGGAAAACCAATGACACAATTACTTTTGAAAGAAAATTGTACTGTAACAATTACTCATTCAAAAACTAAAGATTTAAAAGCTGAATGTTTAGAAGCTGATATAATTGTTGCAGCAGTTGGAATACCTGAGCTTGTAAAAGGTGATTGGGTTAAAAAAGATGCAATAGTAATTGACGTAGGTATTAACAAAACTGACAAAGGTATTGTTGGAGATGTTGATTTTGAAGATGTTTCAAAAAATGCAAAAGCTTTGACTCCAGTACCAGGCGGTGTAGGACCAATGACCATTGCTTGTTTACTTAAAAATACAATAGACTGTTTCAAAAGATCGCAAATTTAGCATTTAAATCACTTGCTTTAATCTGTTAGTTTAAGGGGATGAAAAAGCCTAAACGTCCTTATAGATTTGGTATAATATTTCTCCTGCTTACCGTCCCACCAATTGGTGCCACACAACTTGGTTGGTATTTACATGACAAGCAAACTGGTTTTGATTATGGTATGATTGTAGGTACAGTATCAGTAATATACGCTGCATACTTAATGTATGAAAAAAAATGGAGAGAAGAAGATGAGGATTAGTTTATGGAAAAAATAATATTTTTTGGTTTGGCAATTCCTATTTTAGCGTATGTTCTGTATTTAGGTGGTACTGCAATTATGAAAGGATTTTCTGCAAAGGAGTCAAATAGAGTAGAAAAAGAGGAGTCTGAAAGTCAGACTAATTTAGAAACCGCCGACCAACGTATTAATTTAAGTGAAGAGCTATCAAAGTTAAATGATTTAAAAGAAAAAGGAATTATCTCTCAAGAAGATTTTGAAAAGGCAAAAAATAAACTATTAAATAATTAATAGTTAATCATGTTTATTGGATTTAAAAAAAAATTTATAAAAGTAAATAAAGGAAAAATTTTTTGTAGATTTAAAGGAAACGGTCCTCCCTTATTATTACTTCACGGATACCCTCAAACACATGTAATGTGGCACAAAACTGCCCCAGAGCTTAGTAAATATTTTACCGTAATTGTTGCTGATCTTAGAGGATATGGAGATAGTTTTGTTGTACCTGGTGGAACTAATCATAAAAATTATTCTAAAAGAGAAATGGCTAAAGATATGGTTCAGCTAATGAGTAAACTGAAATTTAAAAAGTTTTATGTTGCAGGCCATGATAGGGGTGGAAGAGTTGCACACAGAATGGCGAGAGATTTTAGAGACAAAATTTTAGCTTTGAGTGTGTTAGATATTTGTCCAACTCTAGATATGTATGAGCATACAGATATGAAATTTGCATCAGGATATTTTCATTGGTTTTATTTAACACAGCCAGCACCCTTACCAGAAAAAATGATCATGGCAGATCCTCAAAGCTGGTTAAAAAGTCGTTTTAATAGGTCATCTAAAATTGCGGTTGGAAGAGTTGAGGTTGAGTATTTGAGAGCCTTTAAACAAAAGAAAAGAATTCATGCATCATGTGAAGATTATAGGGCCGCGGCTTCTATAGATTTAGAGCATGACAAAAAAGATCGGAAAAAAAAATTAAATATTCCTATACAAGTTTTGTGGGGAAAAAAAGGAGTTGTTGGAACGCAATTTAAATCAGTTAAAATTTGGCAAAAATATACAAACAAAAAAATTTATGGAGCAGAAATTAATTCAGATCATTTCATTCCAGAGGAAAGTCCCAAACAAACGATTAATCACCTAAAAAAATTTTTTTTAAAAGATGTTAAAAATAATTCCAAATAAAAAAAATATTGGGGCAGAAATAATTGTAAATTTAAAAGAAATTACAAATAAAGATGTTATTCAAATTAAAAAAGCACTTAACAAATTTGGAATGTTGTATTTTAAAGAACAAGAATTAACTTCTAAACTTTATATACAGTTTGCAAAATATTTTGGAAATCTAGCTAATTATCCAAGACTAAAAGGTTTAAATAAAAAATTTCCTCAAATTACTGTAGTGCAAAGAAAATCAACTGATAAAGGACCAAGTTTTGGTGAACAATTTCATACCGACTCCATTTATACAAAAAAGCCACCAAAATTTACAATGTTGCTTTCAAAACTTGTACCAAAAAAAGGAAAGGCAAATACAGAATTTTGTTCTCAATATCTTGCTTATAAAGAATTACCAAATTCAATAAAAAGAAAATTTAAAAATATTAAAGCTAAATATTCCTCTGAGGGTCCAATTTCGGTTACAACAAAAGAAAGAGTAAAAGAAAAAGGAAAAAATATTAAAGAACTTAAATCTTCACATAAAATATTTAGAAAAATTAATAAAAATAATTCGATTTATTGTAGTCCAGGACATTTTATTGGTTTTAGTTCAAAGATAAAAAATCAAGAAAAGTTAAAAAAATTTTTATTTAACCATCAGATTAAGAAGAAGTTTCAGTTTTCTTTACCTTGGGAAAAAAACCAATTGGCTATATGGGATAACAGATCTATGCTTCATCAAGCAACACCTTTCAAAGGAAATAGAATAATGCATAGAATAACAATTAAATAATTTATGTTCACAATTTTTTTAGGACTAACTCCATTTATATTTATTACCTTTTTAGGGTTTGTATTTGGTAAGTTAAAAGTCTTAGACCTTAGTCATGCTAAAATTTTAAATCTTTTCTTGTTCTATATTGCAGTTCCAGCATTGATAATTAAGTTAATAGCACAAAATGAAATTGGACAAGTAGATTTCAAACAAATTTTCTCTTATTTAATTATGCAATCGATATGTGGAATTATTGCTTACTTAATTACTTCAAAATATTTTAAAAGATCAATCCCAGAGTCTATAATTTGGGCTTTAACAGTTGCATTATCAAACCATGTGACTTTGCTTTTGCCAATAACAGAAATTTATTTTCAACAAAATGTAATTACACAAGTTGCAAGCATCATATTAATGGATGGGATAATTTTATTATCTATAATTGCTTTTTTTCTTGAATTATCTACAAAACAAAATGTAAATTTATTTAATTTTATTAAAAATTTATTTTTAAACCCATTTATTCTTTCAATAATTATAGGTCTGTTAATTTTATTATTAAATTTTAATATTGATCAAACACCGATTGAATACACTTTGTCTAAACTTGCAGCATGTGTTTCACCAGTTGGATTGTTTGCAATTGGCATAATTCTTTCATTTTATACTAAAAATGTAATTAATAAATTATCTGTTTCTATTTCAGTTTTAAAGTTAGTCATTTCTCCAATAATTTTATTGTTAATTGGATTAGTGATTTTTGATGCAGGATTGCCAGCTGAAATACCAGGTGCTTTCTTTGTGAGTGTTGCGCCTTGCGGAGTTACTTCTATAGTTTTATGTGCTGCTTATAATGTAAGTCCCGAAAATATAATTAAAGCAATTTTTGTTTCTACTATTGCTTCTATAGGGACTATATTTTTTGCAATTAAGTATTTAACTCTATAATAATTTATCTAGGGGACTAACTTCTCCAATTTTAAAAATAATCGCATCTTCCTTATTAAAACCATATTTTTCAGCACTATCCTTAAATCTAATAGGGGGTTCCATAATTGGCTCTAATGACAAAACAAATGTTCCCCAATGCATTCCTAATACTTTTTTACTTTTTAGGTCTTGTGCAACATTCAGGGCTTCTTCTGGTGTAGTATGATAAATAGTTTTATCAAACATTGGTTTAAAATTATAAGCGCCAATATTAATCATTGTCAGATCTACAGGACCGTATTTTTTTCCTAGTTCTTTGTAGATTTCCCCATATCCAGTGTCACATGCAAATAAAATTTTTTTATTTTTATATTCTATAAGAAAATTACCCCACAAAGTTTTATTAGTATCTGTTAAACTTCTCTTTGACCAATGAACTGCAGGAAGTAAATAAATTTTCAAATTATCATTTATAATTATTTGATCATACCAATCCATTTCATTTACATCCTTATATCCTTTAAAGTATTTACCTAGATTTAGTGGTGTTAATACTTTTGCACTCTTAAAAGGAAAATTTCTAATTGTTGACATGTCCTGATGATCGTAATGATTATGAGTGAGTAAAAATATATCGGTTTTAGGTATCTCGTTTAATTTTATTGCAGGATTAGTAAATCTTTTTGGACCAAAGATTAGTGGTCCAGCGTTCTTTGAAAATACAGGATCTGTTATAATTGTAGTTCCACCTAATTTTATAAGGTATGTCGCGTGACCTATCCAAGCGATATAATCATTATCTTTATATTTTTCTAAATCAGCTAATACTTTTTCTTTTTCAATAACATGTTCTTTTGGATAAGATAAATCAACTTTCTTTCTCAATTTACTGAAAGTCCTATAAGAAAATTTCCCTGACTTAGATATTATTACTGGAGATCCTTTAGGATTTCTGAAAGTACCATCAGGTAAATGATGATAAGGTCTTTCTTTCATATTATTTTTTTTTCTCCATTAGCCATAAGCTATTTCCCGCAAGAAAATATATTTTTCCATTAACCGGGTGAACTTGTATGTCTCTTATTCTCCCAATTTTATCTTTAAAAACAATTGTTTCCTTAATCTTGGATAAATTTTGAAAGTTTAATTTTCTCATTGATTTATCTTTTAAAGAAGTAATGAGCGCTTCTCCATTCCACTCATTAAATTCTTTTCCCTTATAAATAGTTATTGCGCTTGCAGCTATTGAAGGTACCCAGTATTGGATTGCCTTGGTAAAACCTGGTTTCCATTTGGGTCCAATTTTGGAGCCTGAATAATTTGTTCCACCCCAACCTAAAATTTTCCAACCATAATTTTCTCCTATTTTAATTTCACCAAACCAATCACCACCTTTTGCACCATGGTTGCTTGCATAAATTTTTCCATCAAAAGAGGAATAGGTTAGGCCTTGAGGATTACGAACACCAATTTGATATATTTCTGGTAACCAATCTGATTTACCTTCAAACTTAGGATTATCTTTTGGTATACTACCATCTAAATGAATTCTGATAATACTCCCAGGATGATTTGTTGGATCTTGAGCGATCATGCCCCCACCTCTTTCTCCAGCAGATGCAAAAAGATAATTATCTTTTATAGCTAATCTTGAACCGAAATGATAACCAGATTCTATTGGTGGTTCAGCTTGAAATATATTTTTAAAATCTAAATTTTTTTTATTTAATTCAGCTTTTGCAATCGAGGTACTTGTTTTCCAATCCCCGCGATTTTCTGAATAAGAAATCCATAAGTGATTATTTTGGTAAATAATATCTAATAAACCTCCCTGTCCGTGAACAAAATAATTTAAGTTATGTTCAACTTCATAAACTTCTTCAGAAATAATATTTGCTATTTTTATTTTTCCAGTTTTTTCAGTGATAATAAGCTCTTCATTATTTATAAAAGACGATCCCCACGGCTCGTTTAAATCAACTAATTTTTTAAAAGTAAAATTTTCAGAAAAACTTTTTGATGAAAATAAAAAAAAGAAAAATATAGAAAAAAAATATTTAATCACTTTATGAAAGTTTAGATCTACCACCATCAACAGCAATTATTTGGCCTGTAACCCAAGAACTATCTTCTGTTAGTAAGAATTTAGCAAGAGCAGCCGAATCTTTACCTTCACCCAATCTTTTTAGAGGATGTGCTTTTGCAATACCTTCAGCTATAGCAGTATTTTTTAACATTGGTTCTGCTATTTTAGATTTTGTTAAACTCGGTGCCACACAATTTACTCGTATGTTTGGAGCAAATTCTGCTGCAAGAGAAACCGTCAATCCTTCAACAGCTGCTTTTGCTGAAGCTATGATTGCATGATTGGTAAAACCTCTTTGAGCAGCGACGGTTGAAAACAATACTATCGAACCTTTATTTTTTTTTAAACTTTCTTGAAATCCTTTAATAGCTTCTACCGCAGAATAAAGATTAAGTTTCATGCATTTTTGAAAGTCTTGTTCATTTACCATTCTTAATGGTTTTAAATCAATTGAACCGACACAATAAGCTAGCCCTTTAATTTCAGAAATATCTGATTTAACTTTTTCAATAAATCCTTCCTCTAAAACATCTGCAACGGTATGTGAGCATCCAAGTTTTACAGAGATAGAACTAAGTTCACTTTCATTTCTCCCAACTAAATGAATATCGTTGCCAGAGTTTTTTAATTGTTCCGCTAAACTTGATCCAATAGAACCTGTCGCACCAAAAATTACATATTTTTCTGACATAAAAAATTTAATTAGTTATATTTAACTATGAAGTTATTTTTTATACTTGGTAATCAATTATTTCCAACAAAATACCTAGACCGCTTCAAAAAAGACCACCTATTCTTTATGGCTGAAGATAAG
>QCHC01000022.1 GCA_003279765.1 Pelagibacteraceae bacterium AG-390-M19
AAATATTGCAAAACATTACGATCTTGGAAATGATTTCTTTTCATTATGGCTAGATGATACTTTAACATACTCAAGTGCAATTTTTGATGATAATTCGAAAAATTTAAGCATTGCTCAAAACAACAAGTACCAAAAATTAATTAATCTAATTAATCCTAGTTCTGGAGATAAAGTATTAGAGATTGGATGTGGTTGGGGTGGTTTTGCAGAATACTTAGGGAAGAAATACGATGTGAAATTAGATTGTATTACTATTTCTAAAAAACAATTCGAATATGCAAAAGAAAGAATTTACAAATGTGGTCTGAATGAAAAAGTAAATATTGAAATTAAAGATTATCGAGATCTTCAAGGAAAATATAATTCAATCGCTTCAATAGAAATGATTGAAGCAGTTGGGCAAAATTATCTAGAGAGTTATTTTAAAACAATTAAAGATAATTTATCGAATGGAGGAAAAGCTGCAATTCAGGCAATAACAATTGATGACAGTTTATTTGATAGATACAAAAATAAACAAGATTTTATTCAAAAATATATTTTCCCAGGAGGATTTCTTCCAAATAAAAATAGCATTAATAGATACGTTTCTGATCATGGTTTAACAATTAATTCATATATTTCTTACGCAGATCACTATGCTGAAACTTTAGCAATTTGGAGAAAAGAATTTTTAAGAAAGTGGGATCAAATTACAAATCAAGGATTTGATTTAACATTTAAAAGAATGTGGGAATTTTATCTATCTTATTGTGAAGCTGGATTTAAATCTAAAAATATTGATTTGATACAATTTTCAATGCAGAATAAATAACGGTAAATACTATGAAAGCAATAAAATCAATTTCGTTGCTAATTTTAGCATTCTTAATTACAAGTTGTTCAAATAATAGTGCTATGAAACCAGAAGATTTTAAAAACAAAGAACCTAGATTAATTATTGAAGAATACCTAACAGGAAATGTGAAGGCCTGGGGTGTTTTGCAAAATAGATCGGGAAAAGTTACGAGACAATTTTCTGCTGATTTAGATGGAACATGGGATGGAAAACAATTAATTTTAAAAGAAAAATTTAATTGGGATGATGGTGAGATTCAAGATCGTGAGTGGACAATTACTAAAATAGATGAGCATAATTACGAAGGTACAGCGGGGGATGTTGTTGGAAAAGCGATAGGTTATTCTTACGGACCTGCATTTAAATTTGAGTATGTTTTATTGGTTCCAGTTAAAGGTAGAGAATTGAAAATTACTTTTGATGATTGGATCTTTAAACAAGATGAAAGAGTTGCAATCAATAGAGCTACAATGACAAAGTTTGGATTTAAAGTTGCAGAACTTACTGTTGTATTCGTGAAAGATTAATTATTTCTTTTGAAACTTAGTCATCCTCCCTACTAATTTAAAATAAAGTTTGCTTGGAAGAAAACTAAATAACTTTAAAGTTAAAGTAAGTGCTTTTGGAAAATGAATCTCAAAAACATTTTTATTAATTAAGCCATCATAAATTTGATCAGCTGCAAATTCAGGTGTTTTCAAAAATGGCATTTTAAAATCATTTTTATCTGTCATTGGTGTTTTAATAAAACCGGGAGAAATCAAACAAACGCGAACGTTATATCTTTGAAAGTCAAAATATAAACTTTCTGCTAAATTATTTAGTGCAGATTTTGAAGGTCCATAACCAGTTGAATTAGGTAATCCTCTATAGCCAGCTATAGATGAAACTATAGTAATTATACCACTTTTTCTTTCCCTATAATATTGCTCCACTGTTTTAATGGAGTTTACTGTTCCAAAAAAATTTACTTTAAAGACATCTTCAATTTGTTCAACATCGATTTCTTTTTCTTTTTTTGGATTCCATGTACCAGTTGAAAAAAAGCATATATCAATATTTTCAAACTTAGTTTTAATCTGATTAAAAACTTCTATGCATTTTGCTTTGTCAGTAACATCTAAAGGAAATGATGAAATATTTTCATAATTTTTTGAAAGATCATCTAAAAGTTCAACTCTTCTTGCAGATACAGCAACATTCCATCCTTTGTTTGCAAATTTAATTGCCAAGGCTTTGCCAATTCCTGTACTACCGCCAGTTATCCAAATAGTTTTTTTACTCATTTTTTGTTATGTATAAACATTATGTTAAAAAATAAAATTGTAACATTTATATTATTTCTTATCATTACATTTTCAGCTTCATTAATTGGAGGATTAGCTACAGTCACTTTCAAGGAGCCTTGGTATTCTTTATTAAATAAACCTGTTTTTAATCCACCAGATTGGGTCTTTGGTCCAGTATGGACAATTTTATATTTATTGATGACAATTTCTATCTGGATGTATTGGCATTCTAAAAATAAAGAGATGAATACAGTTTATATTTATTTTATTCATTTAGTTTTCAATGCAACTTGGAGTATAGTTTTCTTTGCATTTCACAAGATGATTTTGGCGTTGTTGGTATTGGCTGTGTTAATCGCATTAATTATCAATCTAATCATAAGATATAGACGCGTCACAATGATGAGCTCGTATTTAATGATTCCATATTTACTTTGGTGCTGCTTTGCTCTAATTTTGAATACAAGTTTGATAATCTTGAATTAATTATGGATGATGTTGTTGTAATTGGTGGTGGAATAATTGGAGCAGCAACAGCTTATTTTCTCTCAAAAGAAGGAAGAAAAGTTAAAGTTATTGAAAGAGATCCAACTTACAAAACAGCTTCATTTCCGTTGTCTTTAGGAGGTTTTAGAAGACAATTTTTTCAAAAAGAAAATATCTTACTTGGTAAATTTGCAAGAGAATTCATTTTTCAAATACCAGAATTATTGAAAACCGAAAAAAACCCTAATCCAACAGCAAGTATGGTGACCAATGGTTACCTTTTGATGTTTGGTCCTGAACATGCTGAAGAACAATATAAAGCTTTAGAAAATCATAAAGAATGTGATGCTGGTACAAAAAATATTAAAGGCTCAGAGCTATCAAAAGTGTTTCCATATATAAATGATGAAGGTGTTGAGACCGCAACTTACACAGATAATCAAAGTGAAGGTTGGATTGATCCTTTTATGTTTCATAGTGCACTTAAAAGTAAGGCAATAGAACTTGGAGCAGAATTTATAAAAGGAGAGGTTAAAAGTCTTTCAGAGATAAATGCCAAAACAATTGTTTCTGCAGCAGGTTGTTGGACTAAAGAATTATTAGAAGACATTCCTGTTGAGCCTCAAAAACACACTGTGTTTAGAGTAAAATGCCCAACATATATAAAAGAAATGCCATTAACTGGTGATTTAACTACTGGTGTTTATTGGAGACCTGAAGGAGGTGAGTATTTAGCAGGATCACCATTATCAGTATTTGGTGCAGACGATTTAGAGCCAGCATGGAATGATTTTGAAGAATTAGTTTGGCCAGCACTAGCAAAAAGAATACCAGCTTTTGAAGAATTAAAATTAACTGGAGGATGGGCAGGTTATTACGATTGTAACAGATTAGATAATAATGCTGTTGTTGGAAAACATCCTAAGTACGAAAATGTTTATATGGCTACTGGTTTTACAGGAAGAGGATTAATGCAAGCCCCAGGTATTGGAAGAGCATTAACTGAATTGATTACAACTGGTTCATACCAAACAATAGATATAAGCGACTTTTCAGTAGAAAGAGTACTTGGAAAAACAGCAAGACATGAACCTTATGTTCTGTAAAAATAATTATTAGTATGAAATTAAATATTGGAGGACTTGAAAAAAAAGAAGGATGGAAAATCCTAAATATTCAAAAAAAAAATAATGTTGATTTTATTGGAGATATCTCAGATTTAAGTCAATTTGAAAATTCTTCAGTAGAAGAAATATATGCAAGCCATGTGCTCGAACATGTACCACAAGATAAAATTGAAACTACTTTAAAAGGTATTCGTAGGGTACTTAAAGATGGAGGTAAATTTTATATCTCCGTGCCAGATTTAGATATATTATTTCATTCTTTTAGAAGCACATTGCTAAATATTAAAGTTAAAAAATATATTCTAGCTATGGTATTTGGTGGACAGGATGATGAGTATGACTTTCATTATTATGGATACAATTTTGAAGTTTTAGAAGATTACTTAAAATCTACTGGGTTTACTGATATAAAGAAAGTTGAGAGTTTTGGTTTATTTCAAGATACAAGTGAATTTAAACCGTTTGGATTTCCTATAAGTTTAAATGTAGTAGCAAAATAATCATATAAAAAAAATTATTTTATTTTAATTTAATTAAAATAGCTCAAGTCCCACAAAAAGTTTGATATTTTTCATTACCAATTGGTTCAGCTTTTTGAAATTCAATAATATTTTCTTGATTGGAATAAGGATTACTTAAAACTTTTAAAAGTTTATTAATTGTTTTCAGATTTCCTTTATCTGCATCAGCTAGAGCCTCCTCTACTTTTTGATTTCTTGGTATAACTACAGGATTAGTTTTTTTCATCAATTCTAAATGTTTGTCAGATGAATTATTCAATTTTATTCTTTTTTGCCATTCATTGGTCCAACTTTTGAAATCATCATTTTTGTAAATTTCATTTTCTAATTCAATACCCATTAAGTGACAGAAAGTATTTGTGTAATCTGCATTATTATTTTTCATCCAATTTAAAAGTTCATTAATTAATCTTTGATCATTTTTATCTTCTCCAAATAAACCAAGTTTATCTCTCATCATATTTAACCATTTTTCTTCATAAATATTTTGAAAATTATCTATTAATTCTGTTGCAATTTTAATCGCTGTATCTTCATCTTTATCGATAAGTGGGATTAAACATTCTGCAAATCTTGCTAAATTCCATTTAGTAATTGGTGGTTGATTTGAAAAAGCATATCTTCCAAATTTATCAATTGAGCTAAATACAGTTTTTGGATCATATTGATCCATGAAAGCACATGGACCATAATCAATTGTTTCACCAGAAATAGCCATGTTGTCAGTATTCATTACTCCATGGATAAATCCTACTCTCATCCAATTGATTACTAACTGACATTGTTTTTCCATTACAATACTTAATAAATCTAAAGCTTTATTTTTAGAGGATTGAATTTCTGGATAGTGTCTATCAATTGTATAATTAATTAGTGTGTTAAGATCTTCAAGATTTTGAGTGGCTGCAATGTACTGAAAGGTACCAACTCGTATATGACTTGAAGCAACTCTAGTTAAAATTGCTCCATTTAACAAATTTTCTCTTACAACTTTTTCTCCAGTTTTAACAACCGCAAGACTTCTAGTTGTTGGAATATTCAAAGCATTAATTGCTTCACTAATTATATATTCTCTTAGCATTGGACCTAAAGCGGCTCTTCCATCGCCGCCTCTAGAGAAAGAGGTTCTACCTGAACCTTTAAATTGTATATCGAAACGTTTTTTTTTATTAACTATATGCTCTCCTAATAGAACTGCTCTACCATCTCCAAGCATAGTAAAATGACCAAATTGATGACCAGCATATGCTTGTGCAATTGAATTAGTTCCATCAGGTAAACTGTTTCCCGAAAATATTTCAGCTAATTTTTTTTTATCTAATCCTGAAAAGTTTAAATTTAAATCTTTAGAAAGTTCTTCATTTAAAATAACAAGCTCAGGTTCATGAACTGGAGTAGGCTTAATATCTTCTTTAAAAGTTTTTGATAGTTTTGAATATGAATTATCAAAATGCCAACCAATGGTCATTTTTTATTAACTAACTTCAGCTTGATGTTCTTTTGGTTTAACTTCAGTTTTAAATTGATTAGAAATTTTTTGAACTTCAACCGATGAAACTTTATATTCAGCACACATTGTTTCTTCATCTTTTCCATGGCCAGTAACCATATTAACCATGTGTTCAGGGAAGTGGAATGTTGTAAATACAATTCCTTCTTTAACTTTATCTGTTACTTCTACTTTTAAAGCAACTTCTCCTCTTCCAGAATATAATCTTCCAATATCACCTGTATTCAGATCTCTATGAGCTGCATCTTTAGGGTGAATTAATAAAACATCTTCATCAACAATGTTTATATTTTTTGTCCTTCTTGTCATTGTTGCTGCATTATAATGTTGTAAAACTCTACTAGTTGTTAAAATTAATGGATAATCTTTTTGATTAGCCTCTATCTCACTAGATTCTTTCCAATCAAAGTTTTTTAATCTACCTTTACCAAGCTTAAACTCTTCAGTATGTAAAATTTTTGTATCCGAACCATCTTCTTTCACAGGCCATTGTAATCCTAATTTTCCAAGTCTTTCTCTTGTTACTCCTTTAAAGAAAGGAACGATATCAGCTATTTCTTCTAAAACCTGATCAGCATCATAAGATGGTTGATCAAAACCTAATTTTTGCATCATTTCAGTTACAATTAACCCATCAGGTTTTGTACCTGGTAGTGGAGGTACTGCTCTATTAACTCTTTGAATTCTTCTTTCAGTATTTGTGAAAGTTCCGTCTTTTTCTAAGAAAGTTGTTCCAGGTAAAACTACCGTTGCAAGTTTAGCAGTTTCACTCATAAATATTTCTTGAACAACTAATAGCTCTAATGAGTTCATTGCTTCAATAACATGTGCACTATTTGGATCTGTTTGAACTATATCTTCACCAATAATCCATAAACCTTTTAATTCTTTACTGATTGCGGCCTCAAACATTTGAGGAATTTTTAAACCAGCTTTAGTAGGATGAGTTACACCATATTTTTCTGTATAAAATTTTTGGTTTTCTATTTTATCTACTGGAAAATAACCTGCACCTTGGTGAGGCTGACATCCCATGTCTGCTGCACCTTGAACATTATTTTGACCTCTTAGAGGGTTTACACCGACACCTTTTCTTCCAATGTTTCCTGTAATCATTGCTAAATCAGCAATTAACATCACAGTTTTTGAACCTTGTTCGTGTTCAGTAACTCCAAGTCCATGGAATTCCATAGAATTTCTTGCTGTTGCATAAGCAATTGCAGCCTCTTTTACTAATTGTTTATCAACACCAGCAACTTTTGCTAATTGATCAACATCTTGTCTTTCAATTTCTTTCAAGAAATTATCAAAACCTTCTGTTCGATCTCTTACAAAGTCAGCATTATACAGTTTTGATTTAATAATAAAGTGCAACATCATATTTAGAACCGCAACGTTAGTTCCAGGTCTAAGTTTGATATGATAATCAGCAAGTTTAGCTAATTCAGTTGTTACTGGATCAAGGACAATTAATTTTTTACCTTTCATCACTTGCTGTTTAATTTTTGCACCTGTAACTGGGTGAGCATTAGTTGGGTTAGCACCAATAACTAAAAATAAATCTGCGTGGTAAATATCTTCTGTTGAGTTTGTTGCAGCTCCTGTTCCAAAAGTTTGCTGCATACCCCAAGCTGTAGGTGAATGACAAATTCTTGCACAACAATCTACACTGTTAGTCCCAACAGCAGCTCTAATCATTTTTTGGAAAACATAATTTTCTTCATTAGTACATCTTGCAGAAGAAATTCCAGCAAAAGCATCTGGTCCGTTTTCTTTTGTAATTCTATTCATTTCTTTTTTGATAAAGTCATACGCTTCATCCCAACTAGCTTCTTCAAACTTTCCATTTCTTTTTATCAATGGAGTTTTTAATCTGTCAGGATGATCATAAAAACTGAATGCATATCTTCCTTTAATACATGTGTGACCTGCATTTACTTCTGTTTGCTTAGGAGTATCAATTGCTACTACTTTATCATCTTTGATTGATGCTTCTAAGTTGCAACCAACACCACAGTATGAACAAGTAGTTCTAACTTTTTTATCTACAGCTGCAGATTTAGATTGGAATACATCTGAAATAGCATCTGTTGGACATGTATGAGCACAAGCTCCGCATGATACACAAGAACTATCTCCAAACATCATATCGTTATCTGTTGTAATTCTTGACTCAAAACCTCTACCACTCATTGTTAAAACAAATGATCCTTGAATTTCATCGCATGCCCTGACACATCTTCCACAGTTAATACAGTTATCTAAATTCATTCTCATGTAATCATGAGAAGTGTCTCTTGGAATTCCTTTATGTTGCTTAGGACTATTGTATCTATGATCATCAATACCTAAATCATTTGCAACTGTTTGAAGTTCACAGTTATTGTTTACTTCGCAAGTATCACATTCCATTGGATGATCAGTTAAAACTAACTCAACAATATTTTTTCTGAGACTTGTTAGTGCTTCATTTGAAGTAAATATGTGTTGGTTTTCTGCAACTGGCGTATGACAAGATGCAACCACTCTAGTTGGCCCATCTTTTTCTAACGCAACTTCAACTGAACAAACTCTACATGCTCCATAGGGCGCTAAGTTTGGATCATCACATAAAGTCGGCACTTTTTTTTCACCCACATAGCTTTTAACGAATTTTAAAATAGATGAATGATTAGGACCTATTTCATAAGGTTTTCCATCAATATATGCAATTTTTCTTTTCTCTGAACTCATTAGTTATCCTTCACCATATCATTTTTCATTTCATCACCAAAGTATTTTAAGATGTTCTGAATTGGAGTTGGGATCGCTCCACATAGAGCACATAAACAGCCTTTTTGCATAGTAACCAACAACTCTTCTAGTAATTTTAAAGGAATTTTAGCTGTTTTCTTCTTAGCTTGATCAAACATTTCTTTTCCCCTGTAAGATCCAAGTCTTCCTGGGAAACATTTTCCGCAAGATTCTTCTGCAGAAAATTCAAATAAATGATGAATGTATTCAGCCATTGGAAAATCTTTTGGAATACTAACTACACTTGCGTGACCTAACATAAAACCTTTTGCTGTGAATTCTTGAAAATCTAAATTTAAATTTTCTATTTCACTTAAAGGAACAACCCCACCTAATGGACCTCCAATTTGAAAAGCTTTAACAGGTTCTTTGTAGCCACCACCAATTTCATTAAATATTTTTTTCATTGGTGTTCCCATGTCAATTTCATAAACACCAGGATTGTTAAAGAAACTATCTAAGCAAACTAATTTAGTTCCAGCTGATTTTTTATTTCCAACTGAAGAAAATTTTTCCGATCCATTTAATAAAATTCCAGTCGCAGCAGCTAAAGTTTCAACATTATTAACTACAGTTGGTTTTTTATATAACCCTTCAGTTACAGGAAAGGGAGGTCTTACATCTACTTCAGCTCTTCTTCCTTCAATAGAAGCTATCAAAGCTGTTTCTTCTCCACAAATGTATGCACCTTGACCAATACAAATTCCAAGATCAAAAGAAAAATCTGTTCCTAAAATATTTTCACCTAATAAATTTAATTTTTTAAGTTCATTGATGCAGCCATTAATTGCTTCAATAGATTTTGGATATTCACCTCTAATGTATAAAACTCCTTCGTCGCCTCCAATTACAAATCCACACAATACCATTCCAAAAATAACTTTTAGTGGCTGATCCTCTAACAAGTATCTGTCTGAAAAAGCACCAGAGTCACCTTCGTCTGCATTACAGATTACATATTTCTTATCACCTTTTGCTTTACTACAAAAATCCCATTTCATTCCAGTTGGAAAACCTGCTCCACCTCTTCCTGTAAGGTTTGAGTCTAATAATGATTTTACTATTTCTTTTTTATCTGTTTTTAAAAATTTACTTAATTGTTCTTTGAATTGATCTGTTGATGATAATTTATCATCCATTAAAAAACTTGTTGTTGCATAACTCTTAGAGAAAAACTTTTCTTGTTTAATTTCTTCACCCTTTAAAATTTGATCTATCTTTTCAATATCTTTTCCAGCATAATTTTCACCGTCATAGTGAAATGCATGGTTTTCATAACAATGACCCAGACAAAACATCTCTCCAACTTTGTCATCACCTAGTTTTTCTTTTAATTTATCTTTTAATTTGTCTTGAGTACCTGCACACATGCATGCACTACCGTTACAAACGAAAGCTTTTTTTTCTCTATGTGAAGGTCTTAAAAATTCATAAAAAGACTCAGCACCGTGAAGTGTTGAAACTCCAAGGTTATGTTTTCTTGCAATTTCTTTAATATCTTGAGGGTTTTCACTCAAAGTGTTTTCTGAGATTTGCTTAAACAGGTTGTCTTTTAAGCCTATTCTTCCAGATAAATTACTTATATTTTTTGACACAATTACCCTTTTTTTATTAATCTACCTTAACTTTTTTGTTATTTGTGTAAATATTAAAACTGTCCCTCTTTACGAAACCTATGAGGGTAATGTCAAACTTATTAGCTAAATCGATAGCAAGACTTGTTGGCGCACCAACTCCGATCATAATACCAATATCAGTCATCAAAACCTTCTGAACTAACTCAAAATTAAGTCTCCCAGAACACGTAATAAATTGATTTTTTGGATCAAATTGCTTCTTCTCTAAAGCACAACCGATAAGTTTGTCTAATGCGTTATGTCTTCCAACATCTTCTCTAAGAGCTATCAATTTTCCATCACTATTAAATAGACCACTTGCATGGATACCACCAGTTTTACTGAATTCAGACTGACCTTCTCTTAAAATATTAGGTGATTGAATAACTACATCTTTTGAAATTTTGGGTTCAGAGGCATTTGTTTTAGTTGTCTTAATAATTTCGAGTGCATCTAACGAAGATTTTCCGCAAACACCACACGAGGAGTTAGTTAAAAAATCTCTTTTAATTTTTGATATATTTACATTTTCGGAATTATTGAGTGTTGCTAATATTTTATTTTGAATTTTGTACTGACCAACTTTATCCCCATAACTTTCAATACTATCGATATCATTTATACTTTTTACAATTTGTTCATTAAATAGAAATCCTCTGACAAGGTCATCATCATTACCAGGAGTTCTCATAGTAATAGATAAAGTTTGTTCAATCCATTTATTTTTTTCTTTGTACTTTAAAGAAATTTCTAATGGCTCTTCAATTGAAACTAAATCTTCAACATCTTCAAAATTATTAGATGAATATTTTAAAACTTTGTATTTTGAATTCATAAATTATTTTAATGGATAGTTTTTTTGCAATAAATATTTATTGATTATGATAGCTAATAACAAAATTATTATACATCCAAAAATAATTGGATTTATTAAATAATCATAAGAAGCACTTCCAATAATAACAATTATTGGATTACCACCTGCAGGGGGGTGAACAACATTTAATAAAATCATTAAGAACACTCCAATTCCGACCGCAAATGAAATGCTCATATAAATTGGAAGTGGAATAAAATTTACAAACAATACACCCGTTAAGGTAGTTAACAAATGTCCAAAGAAAACATTTTTTGGTTGAGCAAAAGGACTTTCGGGAAAACCAAACAACAAAACCATCGATGAACCAAATGATGCTGCAATAAAATACCCAAGAGTGCTTTTGTAAGTTAGAACTGTAAGAACTCCTATAGTGATTGTTGAAAAAAAACCTGCAATCAATGCTTTTTGTAATAATGGTTTTGTAATTTTGATCATTTAAATTTTTAAAGCTTTAGCAATAGTCCTTAATGGTAAAAGCAAACATTCCTTCCTTGAAAGATTTTTTTTATCTAAAATTTCTTTAAAATCTTTCCAATGTTTTTCCATACTTACTTTTGCGTCCTCAAAAAGTTGCTCACCAACTTTTATAAATTTTTTTATATCATCAACTTTTTTTTCCTTAATTTTTCTGGACAAAAGGCTGACTGATGCCTGACAATAAACACATGATTTACACTGATAACCCATATCTTTTACAACATCATCTTTGACAACTAAGCTTATTTCCATCTCATCACCACACAATGGATTTTTGTGTTTTGTTTTATGAGTATAGTTTTCAACAATTTTATTGTTCTCTGTATGGGCTGCTATTTCTAAAATTCTTAAATCCATTTAATTTCTTTAATTCAACTTTGAATGTTTTATATTTTATTCATGGAACATAACAATATTTTAGGAACAGTGCTAGCAGGTGGTAAGTCACAAAGGTTTGGTGAGGATAAATCTCAGATATTGCTAGCTGATAAAATATTAATTGATTACATCTTAGCAGAAATAATCGATAAATTTAAAGAAGTACTAATAGTGTCTAACAATTCAATTAAATTTAATAATTCAGATAAAATTTCATTAATTGGAGATTTTAAAAACGATCTTGGTCCCTTAGGTGGAGTTCTTTCAGCAATGAAATGGGTCAAAGATTATAATAAAAACTATCAATGGATAGCAACTTTTCCTGTAGATACTCCATTTTTTAAAAAAGAGATTTTAGAGAAATTTATTAAACAAATTGATGAAAATGAGAGTAGCTTGTTTTTTATAAAATCAAATAATACTCGGCATAACATTTTTGGTTTATGGTCAATGAAACTATTTGATCAATTAGAAAATGATTTAGAAAAAGGAACGAGGAAAGTTGAAATGTGGGCTAATAGTATTGGAGTTAAAACAATTAATATGGAGTTTCCAAATCAAGATCCTTTCTTTAATATCAATACAAAAGAAGATTTAGAACAAGCTAAAGAATTATTAAAAAAATGATTAGTTACGATCAATCTAAGAAAATTTTAAAAAAAGCAAAAATAAAAATCAAAGATGAAATTATATTGAGTGAAAACTCCCTTAATAGAGTGATTTCAAATAATATTTATTCAAAGATCAATTATCCAGCAGGAGATAATGCTGCATTTGATGGATTTGCAGTTAGCTCAAGAGATACTAATGGGATTAAAAAAAATTCACCAAAACAATTTAAAATAATCGGATCTATTGCTGCAGGAACTAAATCATTAAATAAAAAAATTAAAAAATACGATGCTGTTGAAATAATGACAGGCGGTATAATTCCAAAAGGTTTTGATACAATTATTCCAATAGAACAGATTAATTTTTATCCAAATAAAAATAATAGAAAATACATTTTAGTTAATCAAAAAATCAAAAAGTTTAGCCACGTAAGATTTGCAGGCTCAGACTTTAAAAAAGGTGAGATTGTTGTTAAAAAAAATACAATTATACAACCAAATAATATTTTAGCTTTTAAAACATTAGGAATTAAAAAAATTAAGGTCAAAAAAAAGATTAATATTTTATTTTTTTCAACAGGGAATGAAATTACAGACCAAGATAATATTCCAAATTGGAAAGTAAGAAACTCTAATAGCCATTATATTAAAAATCTTAGAGAAAACTTTTTATTCAATTTTAAAAATGGCGGTATACTTAGAGATAATCACCAAAATATTTATAAATCTCAAATTAAAAAACTTATAAATAGTGATACTGATATATTGATAACTTCAGGTGCTGTTTCTACAGGAAAATATGACTATATTCCTAGTGTTGTTAAGACATTTAAATTATCCAATTATTTTAAAAGTGTAGCAATCCGACCAGGAAAACCAATTCTATTTGCTAAAATTAAAGGAAAACAAAAAGTAATCTTTGG
>QCHC01000023.1 GCA_003279765.1 Pelagibacteraceae bacterium AG-390-M19
AAACTTCGGAGCATTAATTATTTATTAACTAAACGCTTCTGCCCAAGTTCCTTGAGTAGATGCTTTAGAATATTCTGTAGCTCTACCTTCGAAGAAATTCATATGCTCAACTGCATTAAGCATTGTATCCAACCAAGTTAGTGGATTTTTTTGAACATCATAAATTGGTTCTAATCCTAATTGAATAAGTCGTCTATTAGCAATGAACCTAATGTAATCTTTAACTTCTTGAGCGGTCAAACCTTCCATTGGACCCATTTCAAAAGCTAAATTAATAAAAGCATCTTCATGCTCCACAATTATTCTACAAGCTTGATAAAGTTCTTTTTTAAGTTTAGGCGTCCAGATTTCAGGATTTTCTTTAATAAACTCTTTAAAAATTCTGATCATAGAATTACAATGAAGCGTTTCATCTCTTACAGACCAAGTAACTATCTGTCCCATTCCTTTCATTTTATTGTGTCTTGGAAAATTCAATAAAATAGCAAAACTTGCAAATAACTGTAATCCTTCAGTAAATGCACTAAACACTGCAACTGTTTTTGCAATATCCTCTTTGGAATTTACATTGAAACCCTGCATGTAATCGTACTTGTCTTTCATTTCTTTATATTTCATGAAAGCTGAGTATTCTGATTCAGGCATACCAATAGTATCTAAAAGATGAGAATAAGCAGCTACATGAACTGTTTCCATTGCTGCAAATGCTGTCATCATCATTAATACTTCTGTTGGTTTAAATACAGTTGTGTAATGTCTTAAATAACAATTATTAACTTCTACATCTGCTTGTGTAAAAAATCTAAAAATTTGAGTTAATAAATTTTTTTCTGGTTGAGATAAATTCTTTTGCCAATCTCTAACATCGTCTCCTAAAGGGACTTCTTCTGGTAACCAATGAATTCTTTGTTGAGTTAACCATGCATCATAACACCATGGATATCTAAAAGGCTTGTACACTGGGTTCTCTACTAATAGGCCCATTTTTTTTGGTTGAATAATCTCTTTATTAATTTTTTCTGCTACTGACATGATAAACACTCCTCGTACTCTGGCTCCTCGTTCGATTGTTGATTTTTAGATTTATAAACATTTGCTGTAATATCAGTTGATTTAGCGTCGTTGATATTTTCAGCTCTCTGAATTGATTTTGATCTACAGTAATAAAGGCTTTTTAAGCCTTTCTTCCATGCATCAAAATGAATTTTATGTAATTCTTTTTTATGAACATCTGCCGGTAAAAACAAATTCACTGATTGAGCTTGTGAAATATAAGGAGTTCTATCACCACTTAATTCAATTATCCAATTTTGATTAAGCTCAAATGCTGTTTTAAATACATCCTTTTCCAAATCAGTTAAGAAATCTAAATGACTAACTGATCCTTGATTAGTAGTAATTGTAGACCATGTTTCGTCATCATTTTTTCCATGACTTTCTAATATTTCCTCTAAATATCTATTTCTAACATTAAAGGAACCCGATAAAGTTTTGTGCGTATAACTATTTGCTGCAATAGGTTCTACTCCTGGAGATGCTCCACCACAAATGATTGAAATAGAAGCTGTAGGAGCTATTGCTGTTTTATTTGAAAATCTTTCTTTATAACCATACTCAGCAGCATCAGGACACGCTCCTCTTTCCTCAGCTAAATCTTTAGATGCCTGATTTACTTTTTCATCAATATTTTTAAATATTTTTTTGTTCCATGATTTTGCCATTACTGATTCAAGTGGAATTCTATTTTTTTGTAAAAATGAGTGAAAACCCATTACACCCAAACCAACACTTCTTTCTCTTTCAGCTGAATATTTTGCATCTTTAAATTGATCAGGAGCTTTGTTGATAAAGTCTGATAAGACGTTGTCCAAAAATCTCATAACATCATTAATCATATCTGGATCATCTTTCCATTCATCATATTTTTCTAAATTTAAAGAAGACAAGCAACATACTGCAGTTCTGTCTCTTCCGTCTTTATCGATACCTGTTGGTAAAGTTATTTCACTACACAAGTTGGAAGTTTTAACTGTAAGGTTTGCTAACTTGTGGTGCTGTGGAATTTGTCTATTAACAGTATCAATATAAATAATATATGGCTCTCCTGTTTCTATTCTTGCAGTTAATAATCTAATCCATAAATTTCTTGCTGAAATAGTTTGTTGTATCGTACCATCAGCAGGACTTTTTAATGCCCATTGCTCGTCAGTTTCAACTGCTCTCATAAATGCATCTGAGACTAAAACACCATGATGTAAATTTAATGCTTTTCTATTTGGATCCCCTCCAGTTGGTCTTCTCATTTCAATGAACTCTTCTATTTCAGGGTGATCAATAGGAAGATAACAAGCTGCAGAGCCTCTTCTTAATGAACCTTGACTAATCGCCATTGTTAAAGAGTCCATTACTTTAATAAAAGGAATTATTCCTGAAGTTTTTCCAACTCTTCCAATTTTTTCTCCAATAGATCTTAGGTTACCCCAATAACTTCCAATTCCTCCACCCTTTGCAGCAAGCCAAACATTCTCGCTCCAAAGATCTAAAATTCCACCCAAGCTATCAGATGCTTCATTTAAAAAACATGAAATCGGTAACCCTCTTTTAGTTCCACCGTTTGATAAAACTGGTGTTGCTGGCATAAACCAAAGATTGCTTATGTAGTTATAAATTCTTTGTGCATGTAAATTGTCATCAGCATATGTACTTGCTACTCTAGCAAATAAATCTTGATAGGATTCGTTTAAACCAAGGTATCTGTCTTTTAAAGTCGCCTTACCAAAATCAGTAAGATTTGAATCTTTAGAACGATCAATTTTAATTATTATGCCTTTGTCGTTTTGAAATAATTCTGTTTCATTATTTAAAGAGAATAAATCAGGCTTATTCGCTTTTGAAACTTCTTTAACTTCTGGGCTATACTCGGAGACAGCTTTCTTGAGAGCTTGAGATAGAATCTTGTTCATACTTATTATTATATTATTTTAGTTTTGCGATAACAACTATATGTTGTAGGCGCTTTGATTAAATATACTAAATAAACGTTTAATCAATGGAACATTTATAGAACGCGACAATATAATTATCAATAAAAAAATAAAATTTTTTTCAAGAAATTAACATAAAAAGAGTAAGTAGTGGATAAATGAGTGAAAATTTAAAAATAGATCCTTATGGTTTTAGAGAATATGACGCCCGTTGGTTGTATGGGAAAGACATAAACTCAGCTGGAATAGAGAATCTCGGTAAAGGACTTGGGACACAAATTAAAGCTCATACCAAAAAAAATAATCCAAGAGTTATTGTTGGACATGACTACAGGTCTTACAGTGAAGAAATAAAAACTTTCCTTAAAAAAGGATTAAAGTCAACAGGATGTCTTATAGAAGATATTGGTCTGTCATTATCTCCTATGGTTTATTTTGCACAATTTAATTTAGATGCAGATGCAGTTGCTATGGTTACAGCAAGCCATAATGAAAATGGTTGGACTGGTGTAAAAATGGGAATCAAAAAAGGCTTAACTCATGCTGGTGATGAAATGAAAGAGTTAAAGGATATTACCTTAAATGAAAAATTTACTAATGGTGAAGGTAATGAAAAACAAATAGAGAATTTTCATCAAATTTATAAAGATGATTTAATTAATGGTAATAAGATTAATAAAAAATTAAAAGCTGTAGTTGCATGTGGAAATGGAACTGCTGGAATATTTGCTCCTGATATTTTAAGAGGTATTGGTTGTGATGTTATTGAACTTGATTGTGAATTAGATTGGACTTTTCCAAAATATAATCCAAATCCAGAAGATTTAGAAATGCTTCGTGCGATTGCAAAAGCTGTTAAAGATAATAATGCAGACATAGGTTTTGGCTTTGATGGTGATGGAGACAGAGTTGGAGTTATTGATAATGAAGGTAAAGAAATATTCTCTGATAAAATTGGTTTATTAATAGCAAGAAACTTATCTACTAAACATAAAAATTCTAAGTTTGTAGTAGATGTTAAGTCAACTGGATTGTATTCAAAAGATAATGTTCTATTAGGAAACAATTGTGAAACTATATATTGGAAAACAGGTCACTCTCACATCAAAAGAAAAGTTAATAGTGAAAAAGCACTAGCAGGGTTTGAAAAAAGTGGTCATTTCTTTTTTAATCAGCCTTTAGGGTATGGTTATGACGATGGAATTAATTCAGCAATTCATGTCTGTCATTTATTAGATAATCAAAATAAAAAAATGAGTGAAATAATTAATGATTTACCAAATACTTATCAAACACCTACGATGGCCCCTTTTTGTAAAGATGAAGAAAAATATATAATAGTTGAAGAATTAGTTAAAAAAGTTGAAGAAATTAAAAACAATAAAACCAAAATTGATGATCAAGTAATAACTGAGGTTCTTACAGTTAATGGTGTGAGATTTTCGTTTGAAGATGGATCGTGGGGATTAATAAGAGCATCATCTAATAAACCTTCATTAGTGATTGTAACTGAAAGCCCAACGTCAGATGATAGAAAAAAGAAAATCTTTGATTTTATTGACGATTTACTTCAAAAAACTGGAAAAATAGGCGAATACGATCAAAAAATTTAGTGCTTAATAAAGTTAATTTTCAACTAATAAGTGTTCAGAGAAACTTAGAGAATCATTTAAAAAAATATTTGAGGTGATGGAGGGAGACTGAAGTCACCTCTTTTTATTTTAAAGCTTTTCTTAATTTATCTACTATTACCTTTAGAGCTGTTTTTGAGTAATTTTTTCCTTTAACAACCCATACAGATAATGGCCATGAACTATCTTTTTTACTTCTAGCAATAATATGTAAGTGCAACTGAGGAACAATATTTCCAATTTTTTCTACATTGAGCTTCGAAGTTTTAAATAATTTTTTCATTACTTTACTTACATAAACAATTTCTTTCATTAGCAGAGTTTGATCTTTAGAATTAAGGTCGCTTATGTCGGTAATCTTATTTCTTTTGGGAATTAGAATTATCCATGGAAATTTAGAATTATCGTTTAGCCTAATAGTGCATAATTTAAGATCAATAAGATGATGTGAAGTCTTTAAAAATTTTCTATGTAACTTAAACGACATACTTATAATTTAATATATTCGTAGAAAAACTTAACTGCTACGATTAGTAAGAAGATAGCAAGTAATTTACTTATTTTATTTTTATCTATTTTATGAGCTGTTCTTGCACCTAGTCTTGCCATAAAAGTTGTAATCGGAATGAAAATTAAAAAAGCTGGTACTAAATGGTAAATTTGTTTTTAAATAACTTCCTGAAATAAAAAAACCTGTAGCACCAAATAGTGCAATTAAAAAACCAATCGCTGCGGCGCTACCAATTGCTTTATTGATTGAATAACCGAAAAATTTAAGGATTGGTACATTCATAACAGCACCACCTATACCTGTAATAGCTGAAATAAATCCAACAATCGCACCAAGTATTATTTTTAAATATAATTTCATTTCAGATATTACATTTTGTTCTTTTTCTTTAATCGTAAGTAAATAAATTCCTAAAAGAAAGATTACGATTGCAAAAAAAAGTACTAATGATTTTGTTTTGAAAGTTGCAGCAAATATTGTTCCTAAAATAACTCCTACAACTACAAAAATACCATAGCTTTTAACTACATTAAAATCGACTGAATTAAATTTATGATGGGTTAAAACTGAAACTATTGATGTTGGAATTATTATTGCAAAAGAAGTTCCTACCGCTAAATGCATTATATAAGCTTGATCAATTCCAAGTTTGTCAAATATGTAATAAAGAAACGGGACAGTTATTAAACCGCCGCCGATACCAAAAAGACCAGCCACAAATCCAACTGGAATTGCAGTCAAAGCCATTAATAAAACTATATAGATATATTCATTTGCTAAGATTGAACTAAGCAGATTGACCTTCTCTCATATCAACATTGTTGTATTTAATTTTATCCATTATGTGATCAATTTTTTTTACATCAGCATCTCTCACACACATATTTTCACTTAAATATCTTTTCCAATGACTAGCACCAGATTGACCGTGAAATAAACCTAGTGTGTGTCTCATGATTTGGTTTAAACGAGTTCCTTTTTTCAGTTCATGTTTTACATAAGGAATTAACTGTTCAATAACGTCTTGCCTACTAGGAATATCCTCATTATTAAAAATTTCTTTCTCAATGTCCGCTAACAAATAAGGTGTATGATAAGCAGCTCTTCCAATCATAACTCCATCTGTTCTTTCTAAATGAGGTTTAATTTGATCTACAGAAGTTATTCCTCCATTTATTATGATTTCCTCATTTGGAAAATCTTCTTTTAATTTATAAACAAACTCATATTTTAAAGGTGGAATGTTTAAGTTTTGTTTAGGTGTAAACTTACCAAGCATAGCTTTCCTTGCGTGAATGATAAAAGTTTTAACACCTGTAGATTTAAGAGTAGATATAAAATTGTGCAAGTTTTCGTAATCTTCTACATTATCATATCCAATTCTAGTTTTTATAGTTACAGGTAAGTTGGTTTTTGATTGCATTTCAGTTAAACAATCTGCGACTAAATTGGGTTCTTTCATTAAACAAGCACCAAATCGATTTTTTTCTACTTTTCTACTTGGACAACCTAAATTTAAATTTATTTCATCATAACCAAAGTCTTCTGCAACTTTTGTTGCCTCTGCAAGTAACTTGGGTGAAGATCCACCTAATTGAAGAGCAACAGGTTTTTCATTAATGTTAAATGCTAGTAATTTTTTTTTGTCACCTCTATTAATTGCTTCATCAACAACCATTTCTGTATAAAGAAGTATATTTTTCGATATTAGTCTTAAAAAATATCGTTCATGACGATCTGTACAGTCCATCATAGGAGCAACTGATACTAACCTATTCATAAACTAAGACTTTATATTATTTTTTTATGAGTTTGAAGCTTCTGGGTCTTCTGAAGCAACATCAGCTTCTTGGTTTTCTGATTCAGAAACTTCATCTAGTGAAACCTCACCCTGTTCATTCATAGTTTCTTGACCAACTGAAGAATCAACTTCAGGTGAAGCTGTTTCAGACAATTCAGCTAGATCTTCTTTAGATACTTGAATTTTTTCTGGAGTTTTTCTAGCTCTTTTAGATGGTAAAATTGGTGTACCACTTTTTGAAATTTCACCTTTGTAAAGATTTTCAAAATCATCGCCTATATCTTCATCATCCTCTACACCATCGTCAACTTGTTCAACATGTTTTCTAAGTTTATAGACAGCACTTTCAGTTAAATCAGATACTTTAATTTTCTCCTCAGCAATTTCTCTTAAAGATATCACTGTATTTTTATCATTGTCCCTATCAATTGTTGGTTCTAAACCAGCATTTAGTTGAGTAGCTCTTTCCTTAGCTACTAAAACTAATTCATAAGGACTTTCTACTTTATCTATACAGTCTTCAACGGTAACTCTAGCCATGGGCGGTTGTTTATACCTGAGGCTCAAAAAAATCAAGCGTTTTCTATATATAAATAGGATTTAGCTTCTTTCTTGTTAAAAACAACAGAGCTAAAGACAAGAATATATAAATCGCAGAAACAATAGCAATTTTTTCAATTGAAAAACCAATGTCAATCAAAACTCCAAATAAAGCTGTTCCAAATGCTGTAGAAAATACCATTAACGCAGTAGTTAAAGCTTTAATTGATCCAATATGTTTCACTCCATAAATTTCAGCCCAAGTAGCTGAACCTAATACATTGGCAAATCCATTAGAGATTCCAATCAATCCGAGAAATACAAATGCTGTAACAGATGAATCAAATAAAATAATTACAAACGTAGAAAACAATAATGGAACATTCATATAAATTAATAGTTTTCTACTGCTGAATTTATCTATCAATGGACCTGCTAATAACAATGTTGAAACTGTGAAAATAGAATAAGACATAAATGATTGAGCAATAGTAAATTCACCCCAATCTTTTGAACTAGTCACATAAGACTGATAAACAAAAACTCCTGTTGCAATCCAAGGCATAGCAAGCATGTTTGAGCTAATTATATAAAATCTATAATCTTTTAGAACTTCTAGTCTTGTCCATTGCTTAATATTTTTATCTTCTTGTTTTTGGTTATTGTCTATTTCTCTTGAATCTAAACTTAAGTTTTTAATTAAATAATAGGAAGCTATTGGTAAAAGTAAAATTACAATAATTGAAATTGTTACCCAAATATTTTGCCAAGTATATAAAGTTAATAAATAAACAGTCAAAACAGGTAAAATAAATTCACCACAAGACAATCCAAACCAACCTGCACTTAGAGCTTTGCCTCTTGATTTGGTAAAGTATCTTGAAATTGTAGTGCTTGCAGTGTGAGACATCATTCCTTGACCTGAAAATCTCATTAAAAATATTGCTACAAATAAAAATGGTATTGAATATATTTTAGAAAAGAAAAAACATGCAAAAGCTAAAAGCGGAATGACAAATAAAGAAAATTTAAATGCGTTTACATCATCAATTTTTTTTCCTAACCATATAAAAAGAATACTACTAAGTAATGTGGCCGAAGCAAAAATTGAGCCAAATTGTCCATGAGTAATAGACAAGGTATCTCTTATGCTAGAATTAAAAAGTCCAAGAAAAAAACTCTGTCCAAAACTAGAAAAAAATGTAAAGATAAATCCAAATACAATTACTTTTAAACTTAAACTTTTAAACATAGAAAAAAATTATGACTTGTAATGTTGCTTTCATAGGTCTTGGGGTTATGGGCTACCCAATGGCTGGTTATATATCAAAAGCCGGACACAATGTAACTGTTTTTAATAGAACAAAATCTAAAGCTGAAAAATGGATTAGCGAATATAAAGGTAAAATAGCAAATACCCCTGCTCAAGCAGCAGAAGGTGCAGATTTTATTTTTACATGTGTTGGTAATGACAATGATCTAAGAGAAGTAGCAACAGGTGAAAACGGATTATTTAAAACAGCAAAAGCTGGATCAATTTTTATTGATAACTCAACTGTATCTGCTGAGGTTTCTAGACAGTTAAATAAAGAAGCAAATGAAAAAGGATTTAGTTTTTTAGATGCACCTATTTCTGGAGGACAAGCTGGTGCTGAAGGCGGAATACTAACAGTTATGGTGGGTGGTGATGAAGAAGTATTTAAAAAGGCTGAGCCTGTAATTGATTGCTATAGCAAAAAGGTAAAACTAATTGGTCCATGTGGTAGTGGACAACTTACAAAAATGATGAATCAAATGTGTATTGCTGGAACGGTACAAGGTTTATCTGAGGCAATTAACTTTGGAATAAATGCAGGATTAGATATGGATAAAGTTATGGAAACAATATCTAAAGGCGCAGCTCAATCATGGCAAATGGAAAATAGATATCGAACAATGACGGATGATAAATTTGATTATGGTTTTGCAATAGATTGGATGAGAAAAGATTTGGCAATTGTTATTGAAGAAGCGAAAAGAAATGGTTCACCGGTTCCAATTACTGAAATTATTGATGGTTATTATGCTGAGGTTCAAGAAATGGGTGGTAATCGTTGGGACAGCTCAGGTTTAATTGCTAGATTAAAGAAAAAAAAATAATTTCGTGACGGATACAGTTCCTTATTACGAGGACTTTACAGAGATCAAAAAAAAAATTTGGTCGATGTTAGATAATGCTGTTAAAGACAGGAGTTCTCCTTTTAGAATACCAGTATTTATTTGTGGGGATCAATCTGATTTAGATGGAAGAATTGTGGTTTTAAGAAAATCAGACCAATCAAATAATTTAGTGCAATATCATAGTGACATTCGATCAGATAAAATTGAAAAATTGAAAGCAAATAGAAATGCTGCAATGTTGTTTTATGATAAAGATGAAAAAATACAAGTTAGATTAAAAGTAGAATGTATAATCAATCATAATAATAACGTAACAAAAGAATCTTGGTCTAAAACACAGCATATAAGTAGAAAATGTTATTTGGTTGATAATGGACCTGGAACTGAATCAGATCTACCAACCTCTGGACTTAAACCAGAATTAGATAATTTTGATTATACAAAAGAACAAAGTGAAGAGGGTTATAAAAACTTTACAGTTATTCAATGTAAAATCAAATCTATAGAATGGCTTTATTTAGCAGCTAAAGGCCACAGAAGAGCAAAATTTAATTTGGAAAACAATAAAGATACATGGTTAGTTCCATAGATGGTTACAGGATACATATTTACAGCATTTCTTATAATTCTAGGATTGGCTGTAATGAGATTTGGGAGTATTTATTTTAAAAAATTTAAAGAGAATAAAACCAAAATTAAATCAAAGTTAAGTGGGCAAATATCTTTTTTGATTTTGTTTTTAATAATAATTGGATTGATAGTTTATTCGGTCAATGATCTATTATTTAACTAAAAAATAATTATTTTTTCCACTTCTTGAACCAATCCTCTTTTGCATACTCAGTTAATTTATAAGTACACCATTCGTTTTTTCTACCTTTGAGCAATTTTTTATGGGTATATCGTGCTGGTATCACATAATTTCCAGGTGGTTGTCCTCTTTTCTTTTGACCTAATGCACAAGCAATTTGTAAAGGATCAAAAGGTGTTTCGGATGTTGGTGTTAAATAAACAGAGTCTTTTAAATCAGGACATGTTGGATCTTTATGATCATAAACTGTTTTTCCAAATTTTGCTGATAGATCATGACTCAGAATGCCTGTGCTTAAATGAGCTCCGTCTTTAACTCCTTTAGTACAAGGCATAGCAAACCCATTACCATGCAATAATTCATGGATTGAAATTTTTGTTATTTGGCCAGAGGCTCTTTTAATAAATAAATATCCATGATGAGGTCCCATTTGCCCCCCATCGCCACTTGATGCGTCCGTAAAAGAAAAATACAATTTTTTAGGATTATTAAACCCTTGTTTTTGCAAATAATAATCAGGGTAATTTACATTCCATCCACCTTTTCTTGCCTTACGATCTAATCTCGCGAATGAAATATCAAGCTTACCATTTTTTCGATAATCAAATTTTAATCTTTGCTTATCTCCAGTCATTTTGAAAAATAAATCATCTATTTTTTTAACTTCTTTTTCTATCCAACCGTTTATATCTCTTTCTTTATCTTTGGTTTTTTTTGCTAGAAGATAGATAAAATGGATTTGATAATCATCATTTACATCAGGTTGATCTTC
>QCHC01000024.1 GCA_003279765.1 Pelagibacteraceae bacterium AG-390-M19
TGGTAGTTATTATCCATTAGTAAAACTTTAATATGTTATTTATATCCATTCTATCAGAATTTGAATATAGAACTTTACCATCTATAACATTTTTCTTTTTAAAAACCTCAATTATTGTATTTTTGGATGTAAATTTAGCTTTTTGACCTGTTGAAGGATCTACAACCATCATAACTGTTTCTTTTGCTGCTTTAAATGGTCTGGCATCAGACTTTTTAACAGATTTTTTTATAAAATTTTTAAATATTGGTAAAGCTGTTTTTGATCCTGTTTCAAATTTACCAAGTGGTGTTGGCGTATCCATTCCTACATAAACACCTACTAATAAATTTGATGTAAAACCAATGAACCACGTATCAGTATTATTATTCGTGGTTCCAGTTTTTCCTGCAATATTTAATTTTAAATCTTTTAATTTTTTTGCGGTTCCTCTTTGAACTACCCCTTCAAGAATTGATGTCATTTGATACGCGGTTTCTTCAGAAAAAATTTGTAAATATTTATTTTTTAACTCAGGATAATCATCACTAAGATAGGATATTGCATCACAATTCACACAAGATCTCTTATTATTATTATAAATTGTGTTTCCCTCACTATCCTGTATTCTATCAATCAACACAGGTTCAACAAGTTTTCCTCCATTAACAAAAACAGAATAAGCAGATGTAAGTTGCAGTAAAGTAGTTTCAGCAGAACCTAAGGAAATTGATAAAAGTTCCTCAGGATTTTCATAAATTGAAAGTTTTTTTGAATAGTTAATAATTTTATCTAGTCCTAAATCTTGAGCTATTCTAACTGTCATTAAATTTCTTGATTTTTCTAATCCAGTTCTGATAGTAGATGGACCATAAAATTTTTTTCCATAATTTTCTGGTTTCCATAACTTTAAATCATCTCCTTGATCCAAAACTAAAGGTGCATCCAAAACTAACGAAGTAGGAGTATAATTGTTTTCTAAAGCAAGCGCATAAACAAAAGGTTTAAATGCAGAACCTGGCTGTCTTTTCGCTTGTGTTACTCGATTAAACTCACTTTTTTTAAAACTAAAACCACCATTAAGAGCTAAAACTCTTCCGGTAAAAGGATCCATTACAACAATTCCTCCATTTATTTTTGGTAATTGTTGTAAGCTATATTTTTTATTTTTTATTTCTTTCACATAAATTATGTCACCAATTTTTAACAATTGGTTAAACTCTTTTTTTGTCCAAGAAATATCTTTAAATTCGATAACACCATCATCTTTATCAATAGTTTCTATAATTGCTGAAAATTTATTTAATTTTTTTACAATTGCTAATTTCCAATTAATTGATTTTTCAAGTTTGTATTTATCTAAATCTTTCTGCCAATTTGAATTGTAAAGTTTATTAATTAAAGCTCCCCTCCAACCTTTTCTCTGATCATAAGAAATTAATCCAGATCTTAAAGAGTTAGTTGCTATTTTTTGTAAATCTAAATCTATTGGAGTGTTGATATTTAGACCTTGTTTATAAACTTTGTCATAAGTCAAACTTTCTATGACATTCTTTCTAACGTCCTCAATATAATATTGCGCATCTTCTAAGTATATTTTTTGTTTTTTCTTTAATTTAATTTCTTGATTGCTTAATTTTTCCAACCATTCAGATGTAATATAATTATTTTCATATAAATTTTTTAAAACTAAATTTCTTCTAAATTTTGCTAAATCTTTATCTTTATAAGGATTGTATTTACTAGGCGCTTTAGGCAAAGCAGCTAACAATGCAGCTTCTGAATAATTAAGTTCTCTTATAGATTTATCAAAATATTCCAAACTTGCAGCAGCTACACCATAGGCACCACTACCAAGATAAATTTGATTTAAATAAAGTTCTAATATTCTTTCTTTAGATAATGCTCTTTCAATCCTAAATGCTAAAATTGCCTCTTTTATCTTTCTATTGAGACTTACTTCATTTGTTAATAAAAAATTTTTTGCTACTTGTTGAGTAATTGTTGAGGCACCTTCTAGCCTTTTCGAAGCCATTAAGTTTGAAATGTTATTTATAACTGCCCTTAAAACACCTTTTGCATCAACACCAGGGTGAGAAAAAAAGTTTTTATCTTCTGCAGATAGAAATGAGTTAATTACGTTTTTTGGTATAGCATTGTAAGGAACAAAAACTCTTTTTTCTTTTGAAAAATCTGCAACCAATTCACCATTTCTTGAATAAACTTTACTTGAAACTGGCGGTTTGTAATTCTTAAGAAATTTATAATCTGGAATATCGTTGGAATACTTCCATAAAATACTAAATATTAAAATTCCCAATAAAACTAAAATAGTTGAAGAAAATAATAGAATATTTTTAAATAATTTACTCATTTTATTTCCATTATATCTTGGAATTTGTTAAAGATAAGGCATCAGAATTTAACAAAATTTGTAACTAAAAAAAATTTAATGAACTTAACAATCAACATATTATGGAAAAAAATTTATATATCGATGCATCGCATCCAAATGAAACTAGGGTTGTACTTAAATCAGGTGAAAATATTGAAGACTACGAGTACGAAGGTTTAAAAAACAATCTAATTAAAAATAATATTTATTTAGGAAAGGTAAGCAGAATTGAACCTTCCCTCCAAGCAGCATTTGTAGACTTTGGAAGAGAAAGACATGGGTTTTTATCTTTTAATGATATTCAGTCAGATTATTATCAAATACCAAAAGCTGACCTTGAAAAAATAAAAGAGGAAGAGGAAAAAGCAAGGGAAGAACTTTTAAAACAAGTTGAGGCTAAAGAAGAAGAAAATATTGCTGAAGGTAAACTTGAAATAGACGATCCAATAGAGGAAAAAGTTGAAGACAGTGAAACTGACAAAGAGGAAGTAGAGGCTAAAGAAAATTCAGATATAGGGGAAAAAACTGAAAAAAAAACTGAAAAAAGATTCAAATTTAAAAGATATAAAATTCAGGAAGTTATTAAACCTAATCAAGTAATTCTTATCCAAGTCATCAAAGACGAAAGAGGTCAAAAAGGTGCTGCTCTTAGCACATTTATTTCAATCGCAGGAAAATACATTGTATTAATGCCAAACACACCTAAAGGTGGAGGAATTTCAAGAAAAATATTTAATCCTGCAGACAGAAAAAAAATAAGAACAATTCTGAATGAAATTGAAATTCCTAAAGAGATGGGTTTAATTGTAAGAACAGCAGGTAGCAACAAAACAAAAAATGAAATCAATAGTGACTTAACAACTCTTATTAATACTTGGGCACAGATAAAAGATAATGCAATTAATTCTATAGCTCCCTCTTTAATTCATCAAGAAAGCGAAATAATTAAAAGAACTTTAAGAGATATGTATGATGATAGTACTAATCAAATTATTGTTGAAGGAAATGAAGGTTATAAAAAAGCTCAATCATTTATGAAAACAATGATGCCCTCAAGTGTAAAGAAAGTTAAAAAATATAGAGGAAGAACACCGCTATTTATTGAGGAAAATATTGAACAAAAATTAAATCAAATTTTTGACTCAGAAATTAAACTCAAATCTGGAGGATACTTGGTTATTAATCCTACAGAGGCACTTGTATCAATCGATATTAACTCTGGTAGCTCTATCAAAGGTAAAAATGTAGAGAGTACAGCTTTAGATACAAATATTGAAGCAGCAGAAGAAATTGCAAGACAGATAAAAATAAGAGATTTATCAGGATTAATAATTATAGACTTCATTGATATGCTAAGTTATGGCAACCGACGTTTAGTAGAGAGAAAGCTTAAGGAAAAATGTAGATCTGATAGAGCAAGAATTCAAATTGGAAGAATAAGTAATTTTGGGCTTTTAGAAATGTCTAGACAAAGATTAAGAGAAAGTGCTGTCAAATGGAAGGTGACTTTAACAGATGAGTCTTTTGCACAAAAATTATTAAAAATTGTTGAATTAAAGGCTGTAATCAATAAAGCTAAATTTGTTGAGGTAAAAGTCTGTGAAAAAGTTTCAGATTTTTTAAAAGAAAATTTTGTTAACGATTTAACTTACTTTGAAAAAAAGAATAAAATGACTATAGATATCATCAGCGACAATTCTCTAATAATTCCAGAATATATTATCAACATTCAAAATAAATCAAAAAAAACCATTGAACTTGTTGAACATTACGAAAAATTAAAAAACTTAGAATACCAAAATAAAGAAAATAAAATTTTTCAAAAAAAAGAAGTAAAGAAAATAAAAAAAAATTATAAAAAAAAGAAATATTTTAAAAAGGCTAAATAATTCCTTTAAGAGGAGAAGAAGGATTTCCCATTAAAATTTTATCTATTCTCCCTGAGTTATAAGATTGTCTACCAGCAATAACAGCATTTTTAAATGCAAGAGCCATATCAAATGGTTTTTTTGCTTTTGCGATTGCTGTGTTTACTAAAACCCCATCACAACCCAGTTCCATCGCAATTGTTGCGTCTGAGGCTTGTCCTAGACCCGCATCAATTATTAATGGAAGTTTTGTTTGTTTCCTGATTATTTGAATATTAATTTTATTTTGTATTCCTAAACCTGATCCAATTGGTGCTGCTAATGGCATTATTGCAGCAGCTCCCACATTTTCTAATCTTTTTGCCATTAATGGATCATCGTTACAATAAACCATAACTTTAAATCCCTCTTTGGCAAGAACTTCGGTGGATTTCAAAGTTTCAATCATATCTGGAAATAAATTTTCCTTATCTCCTAAAACTTCTAATTTAACTAATTTCCACCCACCAATTTCTCTTGCTAATCTCAAAGTTCTTAGAGCTTCTTTAGAATTAAAACAGCCCGCTGTATTTGGCAAATAGGTAATTTTCTTTGGATCAATATAATCCATTAACAGAGGCTTGTTTTTATCAGAAATATTTACTCTTCTAACAGCAACAGTTACTATCTCTGCTCCTGACATATTGATAGCTTTCGCACACTCAGACATCGTCTTATACTTTCCAGTACCAACAATTAATCTAGATTTAAATTTTTTTTTAGCAATGATGAGATTATCTTTTTTCGTGTTAGCCTCCTCCTATAAAATGAACAATCTCAATTTTGTCGTTTTGTTTTAATTTAATTTTGTTAATATTTTTTTTATCTATTATTTCTTCATTAAGTTCAATTGCTACTTTTTTCATTGGTATTTCAAGGTCTTTTATTAAATCTAAAAGCGTACATGTTTCGGAAATTGATCTGATTTTACCATTTACTTTGATTTTTATTTTTTTCATCGTATATAAATGTTGAATGAGTAATAAAATAATTATTATTAATGGTCCAAATCTTAATCTATTAGGTGAAAGAGAACAATCACAATATGGATCTGCCAACTATGAACAGCTAAAAGAAAATTGTTTAAAAAAATCAAAAGAAATTGGATTAGACTGCAAATTTATTCAATCAAATTTGGAAGGAGATTTGGTAAATATAATACAAGATGCACGTAAAATTTATGATGGTATGATCATAAATGCTGCTGCATTTACACACACTTCAGTTGCAATAAGAGATGCGCTTGAATTATTCAAGAAACCAATAATCGAAATGCATATATCAAATATATATAAAAGAGAAGAATTCAGACATAAATCACTAATTAGTGGAGTTGTAACAGGTGGAATTTTTGGATTAGGTACTGAAGGATATATTTTGGCCATAATTTCATTACAAAAGCTTTTACAAAATGAAAATTGACAAAAATATAATAAAAGAACTCAGTAATTATTTAGATGAGTTTAATTTAACTGAAATAGAAATTACTGAAAAAGATACAAAAATTAAAGTTTCAAAAAATAATGTATCAATTAGCAATCAAACAATTCCAGCATCTATAAGCAATTCAAATTCAACTAACACTTCGCAATCTACTGAAGGTGTTAAATCTGGAACGGAAATTACATCTCCAATAATTGGAACAGCTTATCATGCACCGGAGCCTGGTGCAAAAAAGTTTGTAGAGGTTGGTAAAAAAATTAAAAAAGGTGATACAATAATGATTGTTGAAGCAATGAAAACTATGAATCATGTTCCATCTACACATGATGGAATTGTAAAAGAAATTTGCGTTGATGATGGTCAGCCTGTTGAGTTTGGTCAAACAATTATTATCTTAGAATAAGAAATGTTTAAAAAAATTTTAATTGCAAACCGTGGGGAAATTGCAGTTAGAATTATAAGAGCATGCAAAGAATGGGGTATAGCAACTGTAGCGGTCCATTCAGATGTTGATAGAGAAAGTATGCATGTAAGAATGGCAGATGAAAGTGTCTGCATAGGTTCTCACCAACCAGCAAATAGTTATTTAAATATTCCTGCTTTAATGTCTGCAATAGAATTAACTAACGCAGATGCTGTTCATCCAGGATATGGTTTCTTATCTGAAAACGCTAATTTTGCTAAAATTTTAGAAGAGAATAAAATTAAATTTATTGGTGCGTCTTCTAAACATATCGAAATGATGGGAGATAAAATTCAAGCCAAAAGAATAGCTAAGGAAAATGGTTTACCAGTTATCGAAGGATCTGAAGGTGGTGTTAGGAATATTAATGAAGCAAAAGATCTTTGTAAAAAAATTGGTTTTCCTGTTCTAATTAAAGCTTCTGGTGGTGGTGGAGGAAAAGGTATGAAAATAGTACATAAAGAGGAAGAATTTGAAACCTTATTTTCCATAGCTAAATCTGAAGCACAAAAATATTTTGGTAACGATGAGGTGTATATTGAGAAATTTTTTCAAAATCCAAGACACATAGAAGTGCAGATACTCGCAGGAAAAAACAGAGTTGTACATTTGCATGAACGAGATTGCTCTGTCCAAAGAAGACATCAAAAACTTATTGAAGAAACTCCTAGTCCTGTTTTGAATGATGAAATTAGAAAAGATCTTTTTGAAAAAACGGTAAATATGGTCTCTAAAATCGGTTACATGGGTGCAGGTACGGTGGAATTCATCTATGAAGATGGAAAATTTTATTTTTTAGAAATGAATACAAGAGTTCAAGTAGAACATCCTGTTACAGAAATGGTAACAGGTATAGATATTATTAAAGAACAAATTTGGATAGCATTTTCTGAGGAAACAGCACTACAGCAAAGCGATATTAATCCAAGAGGTCACGCAATTGAATGTAGAATTAACGCTGAAGATCCAAGTAAAAGTTTTCAACCCTCTCCAGGAGTTATAAGCATGTGTCACCAGCCATCTGGATTTAGAACAAGAGTAGATGGCGCTATATTTCAAGGTTACAAAGTAACTCCATATTACGACAGTATGGTTTGTAAATTAATTTGTCACGGACGTAATAGAACAGAAGCTATTCAAAGAATGAATAGATCTTTAGATGAATTTGTAATTGAAGGTATCACAACTACTATTCCACTTCACAAAAAATTGTTAAATCATAAAAAATTTATCAATTCAGATTTTAATGTAAGTTGGCTGGATAAAGATGCTATAGTTTAATAGCATTTTACTAACCACACATCATAAATTGGATGATCAAACGGTGTTATTGAGGGGCTAGATGAAAACATCCATCCATTAAAAACAAAAACTTCATTATTATTTTGATTTGATAAATCTCTGACTTGTATGTAAGCGGTAATTTCTGGATTATCGTCAAATTCAGAATTTTTGCATTTTAAACTTTGAATTGATAAGTCTTTAAATTTTATTAATTGACCATTTTCAAGTTTCAATGAGGTATTTTTAGAGCTAATTTTATCTAAAATTTTAATTTCAGTAAAAGAACCCTCAAGTTGACTTTTGGAATATGAAATAGATTTAAATAGAAAAAAGAAGATTAGGAAATAAAGAAAAAAACTATTCTTTCCAACTAGTATATTTTTTTTTAACACCATCTTTATTTTTATTTGGATAATATGCTTCTTCAGTGCCAGTTAAGTTAGATTGATGAGGTTTTTGCCATTCATATTTTTCTAGCTCATGTTTTTTTTCTATTTTGTTAGGTGTAAAATGCATCCACGAATACCACTCGACTGGAATTTTTGATGCATCAATAACATCACAATAAATTACCCATCTTTTTCCTTTTTTATCTTCATAATATTTATTTCCAAATTCATCAGTACCAGCAAGTTTGCCAAAAAAAATTGTTTTTAATCTTGTGCCAAAAGTGTCTTGATTCCACCAAGTGAAAATTTTTTTAAATAGTGTCAACATGTTATTTTATTTTTTATTTCAATTAAAAATTGTAAAAATTAAATTAGACTAAAATTTGAATAAGTATATAAATTAATAGAATCTATTTTCAAACTAATTTTAAACTGAGGTAAAATGGCAAAATATCTAGTAGAAACTTATTACACTTGTACCTTTAAAGTGAATCATTACTTAGAAGATATCAATGAAACAGAGCTTAAAAACTTAGAAAAAAGAGACGATGGTAAATTCGAAGTTTTAGATGTCAAATTAGATAATAGAAAAACTAAAAGTTTAGATCCAAATAATAAAACAGTAGTTGAAAATAAAAAAATTGAAATTGTCTCAAAAAGTGCAAGTGAAAATTCAATAAGTAAAGAAACAGTTGTTCAGAACTTAAACAAAACCTCAGAAAAAGGTGGAAAAAGATTTAGTATGCCTGACAGACGAAAAGGCTATATCCAAAAAGCTACGATCGGAGATCATAAAGTCTATCTTCATACAGGTGAATATGAAGATGGTAAAATTGGAGAAATATTTATTGATACAAGTAAAGAAGGAGAGTTAGTTAAGGCATTAATGAACAACTTTGCTATAGCAGTGTCTTTAGGTCTTCAATACGGAGTGCCCTTAGATGAATTTATAAGTGCATTTGTAGGAACAAAATTTGAACCATCAGGTAAAGTACATGGAAATGATAGAATATTGAGTGCTACATCTATTTTAGATTATATTTTTAGAGAGTTGGCCATATCTTATCAAAATAGAGAAGATCTTGCACATACTCCTGCAATTGGTGGGAATGAAGCAAATGATCAAGAAAATGATGATCAAAATCAATTATTAAAAATTGTAAAGGATATAACTAGCAAAGGATTTGTTAGAAATAACTATAAAAAAAATCTAGTTGATTTATCTGATGTTAAAATAAGTCTTAAAGGTAAAAAATAATTTTATTTTTTATTTTTTAAAGACAAGTTTAATTCTTTTAATTGTTCGGGATTAACTTCTGATGGAGCATTCATCATCAAATCCTGAGCATTTTGGTTCATTGGAAACATTGTTACTTCTCTAATATTCTTTTCGTTAGCTAACAACATAACAATTCTATCTATACCTGGAGCAATACCACCATGAGGTGGAGCGCCATAACTTAATGCATTTATCATACCACTAAATTTTTCATCTACTTGTTGCTTATCGTATCCAGCAATTGAGAATAGCTTATACATAAGTTCGGGTTTATGATTTCTTATAGCGCCAGAGGATAATTCAATGCCATTACAAACAATATCGTATTGATAAGCTAAAAGTTCTAGAGGATTTTCAAGTTCTTTTTCTGTCAAATCACCTTGTGGCATAGAAAATGGATTATGACTAAATTCGATTTTGTTGGTAACCTCATCTCTTTCAAACATTGGATAATCAACAATCCAACAAAACGCAAAGACATCCTCATCTATTAATTCTAAATCTTCTGCAATTTTATTTCTTGCCTGAGAAGTTATTTTTTCTAATTCATTTTGTTTTCCACAAGCTAGAAAAATGCTATCTCCTACTTCCGCATTAGTTAAATTCATTATTTCTTGCAATGCTTCTTTGGTGAAAAATTTTCCTATAGGTCCTTTACCAGATAACTCAGTATCTTTTTCAAATGTAAAATAAGCCAAACCTGATGCTCCTTGTTCTTTGGCCCATTTATCAATATTATCGAAAAAGCTTCTTGGTTTATCCTTAGTATTTTTTGTTATTATACATCTTACTCTTGAACCAGATTTTACTAACTTTTTAAATATTTCAAAAGATACATCTTCTCTTGTAAATATTTCAGTAATATCATTTATTATAAGTGGATTTCTTAAATCAGGTTTATCACTTCCATACTTTAACATTGCTTCTTTATAAGAAATTCTTGGAAACTTATCGTTTAATAATTTTTTATTCGAAAATGTTTTAAAAGTATTAACCATTAATTTTTCTACAACATTAAAAACATCTTCTTGTTCTACAAAAGACATTTCTAAATCTAATTGATAAAATTCACCTGGACTTCTGTCTGCTCTTGCATCCTCATCCCTAAAGCAAGGGGCTATTTGAAAATACTTATCAAAACCAGATACCATAATTAGTTGTTTAAATTGTTGTGGCGCTTGAGGTAACGCATAAAACTTCCCTGGATTTAATCTACTTGGAACTAAAAAATCTCTAGCACCCTCAGGACTAGAGGATGTTAGTATTGGTGTTTGGAATTCTAAAAAACCTAATTTAGTCATTTCATTTCTAATGTGTGAAATAACTTTTGATCTTAAGATTATATTTTCATGTATTTTTTTTCTTCTTAAATCCAAAAATCTATATTTTAATCTTATTTCCTCAGCATATTCTTGATCACTGAAAACTGGCATTGGCAATTCTTTGCAAGAACCTAGTTCTTCGTAACTATCAATGGTTACTTCAATTTCTCCGGTTCCTATTTCTTTGTTAATTGTATCTTCAGATCGAGCTACAACCTTACCTTCTATTTTAACTACAGTTTCTAATTGAGTTTTTTCTAAGTTTGTAAAATTTTTGTTATCTTTATCTATAATACACTGTGTGACACCATAATTATCTCTTAAATCTATGAATAATAAGTTACCATGATCTCGTTTTTTATTGATCCAGCCTGAAAGAAATACTTTTTTATCAACGTCATCTTTTCTTAATTCGTTACAAGTATGTGTTCTATATTTACTCAATTAATCTCCTAAAGCCTCTTTAATAATTTTAAAATCGATTGGTTTTTTTCTTTTTAAACTAATTTCGTCGATCTTATATATGAATTCAGATATTTTGCCATAAGATCTATCTATTCTTTTTATGATAAAATCTATCAATTTTTTATCAATTGATATCTGGCGATCAGAAAGATTTTTTAATATTAATGCATACAATAAATCATCCTCTGGTTTATCTATCTTTGATAAAATAAAATTTTTAGCTCTAGAATTTAAATCATTTAATTTGAAAGAATAATCAACGATGGGAATTGTTG
>QCHC01000025.1 GCA_003279765.1 Pelagibacteraceae bacterium AG-390-M19
CAAAATATTTAAAAGGACTGAGATTAAGGAGATATAAAATGGTATTTTTGTATTATGATTAGCAAATAAAAAACTTGAAAAAACTTTTATCAAAGCAAAAGCAGGCAAACCTAAAGCAAAATAAAATAAAGCAAGGCTTGAGTTATTAACAGATTCTTTGTTAAAATTACCATAACCAAACAACGCTGAAATTATTTCCTCTGAACCAATCACTAAAGCTATTGTTGCTGGAATACTTAAAAATAAACTTAACTCTAAAGCTTTGTTTTGAATAAGAGAAATTTTTTCTTCATTTTTAGAATTTATAAACCTTGAAAGTTTTGGAAGAATCACAACCCCAATAGCAATACCAGCTATCGCTAGATTGATTTGATAAATTCTATCTGCATAATAAAGATATGAGACTGCGCTAGCTTGAAACGAAGCGATAATTGTTCCAATCAAAATATTGATTTGGGTTACGCCAGATGAAAAAATGCTCGGTAATAACTTTTTAAAAAAAAACTTTACTTTTCCATCAGCTGTTAACTTAAATTTAAATTTTAATGAAAAAAATTTTTTAACAAAATAAAATAAAAAAATTAATTGTAAGAATCCTGCTAAAGATACACCGTAAGATAAATAATATACAAGCTCGTCTCCTAAAGCTTTAGAAAATAATAGAACAATTATTAAAATAATATTTAATAGAATTGGTGCTGCCGAAGTTGCAGCAAATTTATTATGAGAATTTAAAATTGCAGAAAAAAAAGATGCTAAACTAATAAATAATAAGAAAGGAAAAGTAATCCTTGTTAAACTGATAGCTAAATCCATTTTTTCTAGGTCATCTACAAAACCTGGAGCTATAATTGATACAAATCCAGGCATAAAAATCTGAACGACTATTGTTAAAATTAAGAGACCTAAAAATAAAAGATTAAAAATATTATTTGCAAAATCGTTTGCAGATTTTTTTCCTTTGTTCATTTCAGACGTATAGCTAGGTACAAAGGCTGCATTGAAAGTTCCTTCTGAGAATAATCTTCTAAATGTATTTGGAATTCGAAATGCTACAAAAAAAGCATCTGCCAACAAACCTGTTCCAAGAAATATTGCTATTAATATATCTCTAATATATCCAAGCAATCTGCTGATGATGGTATAAAAGCCAAATGTGCCTGTTGACTTAATTAAGTTCATAAATCATATTAGTCTTAATTTTACCCTAATTGTATATTTATTATAAGAATATATAGATCAAATATTCCAAATAATAAAAAATATAGAATAGATAATATTAGTATTCAGTTTAATAAAATGAAAAAGACAAAAATTGATCATTACACAGATAAAGAAGCTTTAGATTTTCACAGGGATAAAAAACCTGGCAAGATCGAAATAATCTCTTCAAAAAACATGACTACTAAAAGAGATCTTGCACTTGCTTATTCTCCTGGAGTTGCCGCCCCAGTTAAAATAATAAGTGAGAACCCAGAAGCAGCATATGATTATACGAGTAAAGGAAATTTGGTAGCAGTAATCAGTAATGGTTCAGCAATTTTAGGATTAGGTAACTTAGGAGCATTAGCCTCAAAACCGGTAATGGAAGGAAAAGCAGTTTTATTTAAAAGGTTTGCAGATATAGATTCAATTGACTTAGAAATAGATTGTAAGGATGCTAATGAAATTATTAATTCTATTAAAAACTTTGCTCCAAGTTTTGGAGGAATAAATTTAGAAGATATAGCCGCGCCAGACTGTTTTATCATTGAGCAAAAACTTAAAGAAATATTAGATATTCCAGTATTTCATGATGATCAACATGGAACAGCAATTATCACGACAGCAGCTTTACTAAATGCGCTCGATATAAGTAGAAAATCTATAAAAGATATAAAAATTGTTGTTAATGGTGCTGGTGCTTCTGCTCAGGCTTGTACAGAGTTATTTATTAACTCAGGTGTTAAATCTGAAAATGTAATAATGCTAGACAGAAAGGGTGTGATTTATAAAGGAAGAGCAGAAGGTATAGATCAATGGAAATCTAGATTTGCAGTTAATACAAAATTAAGAACTCTAAGTGATGCAATTAAAGGAGCTGATGTTTTCTTAGGATTATCCTCAAAAGGTGTTTTAAAAAAAGAAATGGTTAAAAACATGTCTAAAAATCCAATTATATTTGCATGTGCAAATCCTGATCCAGAAATTACTCCAGAAGAAATAAATGAAGTAAGAGATGATGCAATTATTGCAACTGGTAGATCAGATTATCCTAATCAAGTAAATAATTTAATTGGTTTTCCCTACATTTTCAGAGGTGCACTAGATGTAAGATCAAAAACAATTAATGAAGAAATGAAAGTTGCTGCTGCTGAGGCTATAGCAAAACTTGCCCGAGAAGATGTACCAGATGAGGTTGTGGCAGCTATGGGTGGCGAAAGACCTCATTATGGAAAAGATTATATAATCCCATCAACTTTCGACCCAAGATTGATAAGTGTTATTCCAGCTGCAGTAGCCAAGGCTGCAATTGAAAGTGGGGTTGCTAGGAAAAAAATTGATAATTTTGAAAACTATAAAGAACAACTGAAACAAAGATTAGATCCAACAGTTACAATTATGCAAGGTATAAACTCTTTCATCAAAAAAAATCAAAAAAGGATTGTTTTCGCTGATGGTGAAGATGAAAATACATTAAAAGCAGCAATAGCATTTAAAAATTCTAAACTCGGTATTCCAATTTTAGTTGGCAAAGAAAGTAAAATTAAAGAACAAATTAAAAATATTGGTTATAGTGAAAATTTTGATATTGAAATTAGTAACTCAAAAGATGAAGAAAAAAGAAAAAAATATGTAAATCATCTATTCCAAAAGCTTCAAAGAGAACAGGGACTATTAGAACGTGATTGTGATCGAATGGTTAGAAACGATAGAGTAGTTTGGGCTACAAGTATGGTTGCATGTGGAGATGCCGATGGGGCGGTGACAGGAAATACTAGACGTTTTGGAGCATCTCTTGAAAAAATAAAACAAGTTGTAGATGTTAGAAAAGGTGAGATCATGTTTGGACTTAACATGGTTGTTAATAAAGGAAAAACAATTTTTATTGCGGACACTAGCGTTCATGAATATCCAACTTCAGAAGAAATGGCTGAGATAGCAATTTCAGCTGCAAGAGTAGTGAGACTTTTTGGAATTAATCCAAAAATTGCATTTGTTTCACACTCTACATTTGGACAACCTTTAACAAGTAGGACAAAGCATATACGTACAGCAGTAGAGATTTTAAAAGAGAAACAAGTTAATTTTGAATTTGATGGAGATATGCAGCCTGATGTTGCTTTAAATTCAGATTATGAAGAACTCTATCCTTTTGCAAAGATAGTAGGTAAAGCAAATATTTTGATAATGCCTGGACAACATAGTGCAGCAATATCTTATAAACTTATGAAAACTTTAGGAGATACAAAAGTCATAGGTCCTTTACTAATTGGAATTGGCTTACCAATTGAAATCGCACCTCTTAGATCTTCAACATCAGAAATTATTAATTTAGCCTCTATTGCAGCTTATTCATCTGAGGTGATTGATTATAAAATTAATTAGTTTTTTTGAATTCTCAGATCTTCAAGTAACAAAATACTTGCAACAACATCTTCCACATCTAGAATTTCTTTTGCTTCGCTTATAACCATTTCTTTTTCTTCATCTGTTAAAGCAATTCCATAAACATAAATTTTCCTTTTATATGTATCAATTTGATAATTTGTAGCTTTAATATTTTTATTGACTATTAAGGCTGTTCTTAATTGAGAAGTAATAAGTAAATCTTTTGCTGATTGTTTAAAATTAAACTCCTCTTTAATTTTAATATCGTTTCTAACAGATCTGGCTCCTTTTGTCTCCCAAGCAATTTTAGTAATTTTTAATTTATCTTCTGGCTCATCTACCTTTCCAGTTATAAAAATTCTTCCATCTAAAACTTTTGTCTTAACTTTCAAAAAATGTTTTTTATCCATCGAAAGTATTTTTGTCGAAATTGTCTTCTGCATAATCGAATCATCTATTTGTGTTCCAACAGTTCTTGGATCCATTGCAACTGATACTCCGGTACCAAACAATCCAGATGAGCCAACTCCTGCTGCACAACCAGTTAAAATAATTGATAAAACAATAATTATAAAAAATTTAATTCTCATTTTTTAGTTTTAAACAAAAATTATAAATTACTTTTTTTGGAATATTTTTATTACTACTTATTAAATCTGTAATTTCTTTTGTACTGAGTTTATTAATCATTTTCTTAATCAAATTAATATCTGATTCACTTAGCTTTTGTGAAGTATTTTCTTCTTTTTTTTCAGAAATAATTATTGTCAATTCGCCCTTTAGTTCATTTTTAAATGTTTCTAATTGATCAATATTCATTCTAATATACTCTTCATACAATTTAGAAATTTCTCTACAAAATACTATTTTTCTACCAGTAAAATATTTTTTAAATCCTGGTATAATCTTATTGATTTTTTTTGATGATGAAAAAAAAACTAGACTGTAATTAAAATTTGAGAGTTTTTTTAATTCGTTGTCAATTTGGTTTTTTTTTTCAGGTAAAAAACCATAAAAAAAAAATTTATCTGAAAATCCACTAGCTGCAACAGCGGTTGTAACTGCTGATGGTCCAGGTATTGAAAATATGTTAAGATTATTTTTTATACATTCATTTACTAATACTAAACCTGGATCAGAGATACTTGGCGTTCCTGCATCAGATATAATTGAAATTAATTTACCTAGTTTTAAATATTCAATTATCTTTAATGTATTTTTTTTTTCATTAAATTTATGATTTGAAATTAGTTTTGATTTAATTTCATATTTATCTAATAAATTTTTAGACACGCGTGTATCTTCACAAAGTATATAATCTGATTTTTTAAGAACTTCTAATGATCTAAAAGATATATCTTTTAGATTACCTATTGGTGTTGCTACTAAATAAAGCCCATTTTTATAATCATTTGATTTAAATTGTGGTTTTGTGATCATAATTCAGCTTAGAAAATTATATAATAACATCAAAATGAAAAAGATTATCAAAATTATTTCTATTTCTTTACTTCTTTTGTTCTTAAACTTCTTAAATTTAGTTAATGCCAATGAAAAAATAAAAATTGGACTGTTGGTCCCGATGACCGGAGAAAATAAAGATCTGGGGTCATCTATTATTAAGGCTGTAAGTTTAGCTGTCAAAGATATTAATAATGATTTAATTGAAATTTATCCAAAAGATACAGCTGCAAGATCTAACCAAACTCTTAAGTCTGCTTTTGAATTAAAACAAATGGGAATAAAAATTATTATTGGACCAATATTCCATCAAAGCTTAACTTATTTAGATGAGATGAAAGATTTAACTTTTTTATCATTAACAAATAAAACCTTAGATTTACCTGAAAATGTAATTTCTGCTGGAATAAATTCTACTTCGCAGTTTAAAACGATAAAAAAATTTTTAGATACTAATAATGTACAGAAAACTCTTTTTTTAACTCCAATTCAGAATTTTGAATTTGAAGTTAAGGATGGTTTAAGAAACTCTAAAATAAAAATTTTTAAAAATTTTGAATATAACACTGAACCAACTAAGCTTACAAAACAAATAGAGGAAATAACTAAATATAAAATTAGAAAACAAAATCTAGCAGATGAAATTCAAAGAATTAAAGAATCAAATGAATCAAATAAAGAAAGAAAAATAAAAAACTTAGAAAAAAAATATACGATTGGAAATGTTAATTTTGATGCGGTTGTTATATCTGATTTTGATGAAAGTCTTAAAAGTGTTGCAACATCTTTACTTTACACTGATGTGTCTCCTAAAAATAAATACTTTATAACTCTAAACCAATGGTTTGACGAAAGCTTAATGGAAGAAGAAAACATTCAACCAATTTATTATCCCTCAATTAATAAAGAAAATTTTGATGATTATAAAATTAAGTATTTTAATGCTTTTAATGAAAATCCATCTCATCTCTCATTGTTAAGTTATGATTTAGTTGGTTTGGTATATTATCTCTCTTTGAAAGAAGATCTTTCAAAAATAAACAAAATATTTAAGAAAAAAAATTCATTTAAAGGAAAAATTGGAATTTTTGATATTAAAGATAACAAAATTAATCACAGATTAAATTTTTATAAAATAGAAGACAAAAAACTTACAGAAATTTTTTAAGTTTTTTGAAGGCTTGATAGCGGTGATCCATTTTATATTTTTGAGAAGGTTTCATTTCACCAAATGTTTTGGTTTTTTTGAGTGGGATAAAAATTGGATCATAACCAAATCCATTTTTCCCCTTTGGCTCATTTGATATTCGTCCCTCAACTTTACCTATTACACAAGTAATTTTTTTACTTAAAAAAGAGATTGATAGAGCACAAACAAATCTTGCTTTAATTTTTTTATTTTTCCAATTCTTATCTTTTTTATCTAACTCTCTAAATACTTTTTCAATAGCTTTATCAAAATCTCCAGATTTTCCTCCCCATCGTGCAGAATAAATTCCAGGTCTTTTGTCTAAATGATCTATCTCCAAACCAGAGTCATCAGCCAAACATATCAGGCCAGTTTTTCTAGAGAAATATTTTGATTTAATTAAAGAGTTTTCTTCAAAAGTTTTTCCATTTTCAGCAGGACTTTTAAGTTTAAAGTTAGAAGTAGAGTAAATTTTGATATAATTTGGTAATAAACTCTTAATTTCTCTTAATTTACCCTTGTTGTTAGTACCTATTAATAATTCTTTAATTTTTTGCTTAGACATCTAGAAATATTTAAAATCCTTACCATATATGGATCTATGGAAAAAGAAGAAAACCAAAACAATACTCCAACAAACGAAAATCAGAATTTAGAAAAAGAAACAGAAAAACCTGAGGAAAGCTCAGCAGAGGAAAATAAACAAGAAACACATCAAGAAACTAAAGAAGAGATTAAAGAACCAACTCCAGAGGAAAAAATTGCTGAACTAGAGGATAAATTGGCACGAACTTTTGCTGAAATGGAAAATCAAAGAAGAAGGTTTGAAAAAGAAAAAGAGGATGCCTTTGAATATGGTGGTTTTAGTTTTGCGAAAGAAGCATTAAATTTAGTTGATAACTTAGATCGTTCTAAACATGTTTTAGAAAGCGATGACAAGTTAAAAGAAACAGACGCTTTAAAGAAAACAATGGAGCATTTAGAAATAATAAAGAAAGATTTAATTTCTATTTTTGAGAAAAATAATATCAAACCAATTGATTGTCTTAACAAAAAACTAGATCCTAACTTTCATCAAGCAATGATGGAGATTGAAGATGACGCTAAAGAAGCTGGAACAATTGTTCAAGAAATTCAAAAAGGCTTCACTATTAAAGATAGACTTCTAAGACCTTCATTGGTTGGTGTTTCAAAAAAAGTAACTAAAAAAGAGGAAAAAACTGAACAAAATCAAGAGAATTCAGGAGATAAATAATAATGAGAGCAACTTGTAGTTTCAAATTTAAACCCTATATGACGAAAGAGAGACATTAATATTATGAGTAAAATAATCGGAATAGACTTAGGAACAACTAACTCTTGTGTTGCAGTAATGGAAGGTACACAAGCTAAAGTTTTAGAAAATGCAGAGGGAGCAAGAACAACTCCTTCAGTAGTTGCATTTACTGATGAAAAGGAAAAATTAATAGGTCAACCTGCTAAAAGACAGGCAGTAACAAATCCCGAAAACACAATTTTTGCAGTTAAAAGATTAATTGGAAGAAATTTTGATGATCCAACAGTAAAAAAAGATGTTGAATCTGCACCATTTAAAATAATTAACTCCGAAAAAGGTGATGCCTGGATTGAAGCAAAAGGAGAAAAATATTCTCCATCTCAAATCTCTGCTTTCATTTTACAAAAAATGAAAGAGACAGCAGAAAAATATTTAGGATCAGAAGTAACAAAAGCTGTAATAACAGTACCAGCATATTTTAACGATGCACAAAGACAAGCAACAAAAGACGCAGGTAAAATTGCAGGACTTGAAGTTTTAAGAATTATAAATGAACCAACTGCTGCATCGCTTGCTTATGGTTTAGATAAAAAACAAAACAAAAAAATTGCTGTATACGATTTAGGTGGTGGAACATTTGATGTCTCAATACTTGAGTTAGGTGATGGTGTATTTGAAGTTAAATCAACTAATGGTGATACTTTTTTAGGTGGTGAAGATTTTGATAATGCTATCGTTGATTATTTAATTTCTGAATTTAAAAAAGATAATGGTATTGATCTTAAATCAGACAAACTTGCTTTACAGAGATTAAAAGAAGCAGCTGAAAAAGCAAAAATAGAATTATCATCTGCAGAACAAACGGATATAAACTTGCCATTTATAACTGCAGATAAAACTGGTCCAAAACACATTAATTTAAAGATGACTAGAGCAAAACTTGAAGCTTTAGTTGAAGACTTAATTGCTAGAACAATGCCCCCATGCAAGACTGCTTTAAAAGATGCAGGAATTACTGCAAGTGAAATAGATGAAGTGGTTATGGTTGGTGGTATGACTAGAATGCCAAAAGTTATAGCAGAAGTTAAAAACTTTTTTGGAAAAGATCCTAACAAAAGTGTAAACCCTGATGAAGTAGTTGCAATGGGTGCTGCTATTCAAGCAGGTGTGTTACAGGGCGATGTTAAAGACGTTCTTTTATTAGATGTAACACCATTATCATTAGGTATTGAAACGCTTGGTGGAGTTTCAACAAAACTAATTGATAAAAATACAACAATTCCAACTAAAAAAAGCCAAGTCTTCTCGACTGCAGAAGATAATCAACCAGCTGTTTCAATTAGAGTATTACAAGGTGAGAGAGAAATGGCTACTGATAATAAGTTATTGGGTAATTTTGAATTAGTTGGCATTGCGCCTGCTCCAAGAGGAGTTCCTCAAATTGAAGTTACATTTGATATTGACGCGAACGGTATCGTAAATGTTTCAGCAAAAGACAAGGGTACTGGTAAAGAGCAAAAAATACAAATTCAAGCTTCTGGTGGATTGAGTGATGAAGAAATTGAAAAAATGGTGAAAGATGCTGAAGCTAATAAAGAAGCTGATAAAAAGAAAAGAGAGTCAGTTGATGTTAGAAATCAAGCTGACACTTTAATTCATTCTACAGAAAAAAACTTAAAAGAGCATGGATCAAAAATTTCAGATGCTGAGAAAAAAGCAATTGAAGATGCATCAACTGCTGTAAAAGAAGCTCTAAAAGGTGAAGACATTGAAGATATCAAGAAAAAAACAGAAGCTTTAGTTCAAGCTTCAATGAAACTTGGAGAAGCAATCTATAAATCACAACAAAGTGCTAAACCAGAATCAGGAAAAGATGATGGTGGAGATAATGCAGGTAAGAAAGACGAGAATGTTGTTGATGCTGATTTCGAAGAAGTAAAAGACGAGAATAAAGAAAAAAGCGCATAAACTGACATTTAATTGTCTGGGGTAATTTGATGGCTAAAAGAGACTATTATGATGTCCTAGGCGTTAACAAGAGCGCAAGTCCCGATGAATTAAAATCTGCATATAGAAAACTAGCAGTTAAATATCATCCAGATAAAAATCCAGGTGATACAAAAGCTGAAGAAAAATTCAAAGAAGCTAGTGAAGCTTACGGAATTCTTTCGGACAAAGAAAAAAAACAAAACTACGATAACTTTGGACATGCCGCTTTTGAAAATGGTGGTGGTGACCATGCAAACAAAGGTACATCATTTACAATGGGTAACCAGTTCACAGTTTCAGGTGGTGGTGAATTAGATAACGGTTTAAACGTTTCTGTATCATACCAACTAGATAATGGAACTCCTACATCTGGACCATTTGATGATCATTCAGTAACAATTAGTTCTGACGAAATCGGAACAATCAAGTTCTCTGGACACGGTGGATCTTCAGCAACATCTGCAATGGATGCTACTGCTGCAGGTGACCTTTGGGGAACATTTGATGAAATGTCAGCAACATTAGGTGTAGCAGGTCTTGATATGGCAGCTGCAGGTGGAACAAACAATAGTATTTACTATACTGCTCCATCGCTAATGGATGGTCTAACAATCAACGCTTCATATAATCCACAATCTGGTGGCGGACAAACAGGTGCTGAATCAGAAATGGGTTATGGTTTTACATACACAGGTGTTGAAGGTTTAACATTAAAATATGCAACAGCGGACAAAAACACAGGTACAACTGCTACTTCAGGTGAACAAACTGCATGGCACGCGTCTTATGTATTTGGTCCTGTAACTCTTACTGCAACTGCTAGTGACTACGATATGAGTGCGGCAACTAATGACCAAGATTCGTCATCTTATGCTATATCTTATACTGTAAGTGATGAAATTTCTGTTAAATATGGAACAGAAACTCATGACTCTGGTACTGCTAACGACCAAGATGCTGAGTACCAAGGTATTTCTGTTTCTTACGTAGCTGGTGGTATGACTGTTACTGCTAAAATGCAAGAAGGTGAAAACATAGATAATTCAACAAATGCTAACGCTGATGTTGAGTACTGGATGTTAGGTGCAGCATTTGCATTCTAATTACTAGTTAATTAAATATTACTAAAAAGGGCCCCTTC
>QCHC01000026.1 GCA_003279765.1 Pelagibacteraceae bacterium AG-390-M19
CCATTCCCAGTACTATGAGGAACGCCTACTAACGCTATATCACAATTTTTCGGGTCTGGATCATTTTTACATCTAAATAAAGTTGGTATACCCCACCAATAAAGGGTTTCCATCATTATTTTATCTTCTTCAGAAATCATGAATTAAATATTGCATAAATTTAATAAATTTAAAAACATATTCTTTTTTGATATATACCGACAATGAGCACTCCAAACAATAATCCTAAAGGAATAGTTTACATATTAATAGCCATGATGGTTTTTTCTGTACAGGATGGAATTATGAAACATATTTATAATTTTGTTTCACTCTATGAAGTTTACTTAATTAGAACAGTGGTGAGTTTTGTGCTTATCTTAGCATTTTTAATAATTACAAAAAAACCAATAGTATTTAAAAGCCAATATCCTTTTTTAACTTTTTTAAGAGTAATACTTTTTTTCTTCGGTTTTAGTTCTTTTTATGTTTCTTTAACTGTATTACCGCTTGGTACTGCAACAGCTTTATTTTTTGTTACTCCATTTTTAATTACAATATTTGCTCATTTTTTTTTAAAAGAAGAAATAGGAATAAGAAGATGGGCTGCTGTAGTAGTGGGATTTATTGGAGTTTATGTAACACTAAATCCTGATTTTAGTAATTTTAATTACTTAAGTTTACTGCCTATTTTGTGTGCGTTTTGTTATTCCTTATCAATGATAATAATTAAAAAAACATCTGACAAAGATAGTGTGCACACGCAAACGTTTACATTTTATATTGGCGCAATGATACTTAGTATAATTTTTTATTTTATCATTGGTGATGGTCAATATAACAATTCAGATCATCCAGCTTCTCAATTTATATTTAGAGAATGGTTTGTTGATTTTAATGCTAATATTTTATTAATGGTTACAACTGGAATTACAGCTACTCTTGCTTTTCTTTTTTTATTTACTGCTTACAGCATTGCTTCTCCAGCTGTTGTTTCGCCTTTTGAATATTCAATATTATTTTGGTCACCGCTTGTAGGATGGTTATTTTTTGAAGAGATACCTTCATTAAATACAGCAATTGGTATTTTAATAATAGTATCCAGTGGCATTTATATTTTTGTTCGTGAAAAAGCACAAAACCAATCTTTAGCTACAGAAAAACCTCTTAGATAAATGACAAAAGATAATAATTCTAAGGGTATTATTTTAATAATCATCGCAATGACGTTATTTGCGATGCAAGACTCTTTAATTAAATATATTTTTGAAAAAGCCTCTCTTTATGAGATTTTTTTTGGAAGATACTTTGTTGCTGCTGTTTTGCTTTTTAGTTACATAAAATTTAGAAAACAAAAAGTTTCATTAAAAACTTATTATCCTATTTTAACAATTGTTAGAGTGGTTCTTCACTTTTTAGCTTTTTCAGCTTTCTTTATTTCTCTTACTTACATGCCCTTAGCAACTGCAAATGCCTTATTTTTCTCTTGTCCTTTTTTTGTGTCTATTTTTGCTAAATTTTTTTTGAAAGAATTTATTGGAATAAGAAGATGGTCAGCAATTGTATTTGGTTTCATAGGAGTTTTTATTGTACTTGATCCAAACTTTTCTGACTTTGAATACAAAAGTTTACTTCCAGTAGTATGTGCATTTTTTTATGCAGCATCCATGACAATAACAAAGTACACATCTGATAAAGATGATGTAAATACTCAATTATTTTATTTTTATTTAATAGCTCTAATTTTATGTGGTCTTATTTATTTGTTTATGGGAAATGGACAATTAAATAATCCAGACTTTGATCCGACTACACAGTTTATTTTTAGAGAATGGTTTTCAAACATCGAATATACATGGAAATTTATCTTATTTTTTGGGTTCGTCGCCTCGATTGCCTTTCTCTGTATATTTTCTGCCTACATTGTAGCTTCACCTTCTGTAGTTTCTCTTTTTGAATATTCATTAATTATAATGTCAATGATACCTGGATATTTTTTATTTAATGAAATTCCATCAAGTAGAACATTTTTAGGAGTTGCGTGTATTATAGCAGCTGGCATTTATATTTACTTTAGAGAAAAAGCTAGAGATCAATATATTGCAACAGAAACGCCGGTAAGAAGATGACCAAAAACTATATACCAACAATCAATATATCATCACTAATTAAAAATAATTTTGAAACTCAAAGTGCTTTTAAAACAATTAAAGAAATTGAAAAAGCTTGTGTAAATATAGGTTTTTTCCAAGTGACAGGACATGGGCTTAATTTAAAAGAAATTAAAAATATATGCGATGTTGGAAATAAGTTTTTCAATTTACCAGAAATTAAAAAAAGAAAACTGTCACCAAAAAAGTGGAACAAAAAAAATAAAAATCTTTACAGAGGTTATTTTCCAAATGATGTGAATGGCAAAGAAGGTTTAGATATAGGAGATTTAAAAGTTACCAAGAAATATTCTTCAAAAATTAAAAACCAATATATTGAATATCTAGATCTAAATATATGTTTTAACAAAATTTCTATTAGAGTCTTAAATAAATATTTTGAAAATATTTACAATTTAAGTGAAACTTTGTTTAAAAGTGTAATCAAATTAAACAAACTTAATCCAAATATTTCAAGCAAAGCTTTTTCAAGGTTAAAAACACTTAGTACCTTAAGATTTAATTTTTATCCAAATCAAACAACACCAGTAGAAATTTCTAAACAAGACGGTGTGGCGCTTGGATGTGAAACACATGTTGATAGTGGAATATTTACAGTTCTCTACCAAGATAAAAAAGGTGGTCTTCAAGTGCAGAATAGAAAAACAAAAAAATGGCATGATGTACCATTTAATAAAAAAGCTTTAGTAGTAAATACTGGCAAAGCTTTAGAATTTTTAAGTAAAGGAAAATTTAAAGCTACAAACCACAGGGTTTTGTGGAATAAAAGTAAGAGACTTTCTATTCCATTCTTTTTTGAACCTTCTTATGACTTTAAAATGAACAAATCTTTCCTTAATTCAAAAAAATATTCTAATACAGGTCAGATTTACGAAAAATTTCTAAATCAATCGTTAAAAAAATTTGTTGAATACCAACGTTAAAATACTTTAAGTCGTTGAAAATTTATAATTAACTTTTATAAAGAATCTATAATTTGATGTCTAAAGTATTTGATTTATTTATAATTGGTGGTGGTATAAACGGCGCAGGTATCGCAAGAGATGCTGCTGGGAGAGGTTTCTCTGTGTGTTTGGCTGATAAAGGTGAAATTGGAGGCGCAACTTCTTCTTGGTCCACAAAATTAATTCATGGTGGACTTCGGTATCTAGAAAATTACGAATTTAAATTAGTAAGAGAGTCACTTAAAGAAAGAGAAATTGTTTACAAAATTGCAAGACATATCTCAAGACCAATTCCCTTTATTATTCCACATACTGATAAAATTAGACCAGCCTGGTTGATTAAATTTGGTTTGTTTTTGTACGACAATTTAGGTGGAAAAACCAATATTCCAAAATCAAAAACATTTGATCTTAATAAAAAATTTCCAAATATTCTAAAAGAAAAATACAAAACTGGTTTTCAATATTTTGATATTCAAATTGATGATAAAAAATTAACAAAACTAAATGCTCAAGATGCAAAAAGAAACAAAGCCAAAATATTAGAATACAACAAAGTTAAAAAGGCTGAAATTATTAATAATGAGTGGGTCATAAGTCTTCAAAATGGAAAAAAAATAAAATCAAAAGTTTTGATTAATGCATCTGGCCCATGGATAAATGAAACTTTGCATAAATATATAAAAATAAAATCTAAAAATAAAATAAGATTAGTTAAAGGAAGTCACATCATTACTAAGAAACTGTATAAAGAAGATGTTGCATTTACTTTTCAAAATACAGATAAAAGAATAATATTTGTAATTCCTTACAAAAAACATTTTTCATTAATTGGAACAACTGAGGTGGAAGTCAAATCCCCAGAAAATTATGGAATATCAAATCAAGAAACTCAATATTTAATTAAATCAGTAAATAATTATTTAAAAAAACAAATTAGTAAAAAAGATATAATGGATACTTATTCAGGAATAAGGCCTCTAATAGAGGATTTTAAAGAAGCCTCAAAAGTTACTAGGGATTATGTTTTTGATTTACAAATTGTAAAAAAATTACCTCTTTTAAATATTTATGGAGGAAAACTTACTACATACAGAAAGTTATCTGAAAAAGTCCTCATAGACCTTAAAAAGTTTTTACCCAAAACCAAAAAAGGCCCATGGACTAGCAAAAAATCTTTTTAAAACATTTATATCTAATAGTTAAATTTTTGGATCTATAATATTATTTTCATTTAATAATTGAAGATTTTAGCTGTAATATAAATTTAATGAAAAAAATAGTAGCAACAATTGAAGCAAGAACCACTTCTACGCGTTTACCAAAAAAAGTTCTTTTAAATGCAGCTGGAAAAACTATGCTTGAACATTTAGTCCGTCGCTTAAAAAATGTGAAATCTATTGACGAGATTGTTTTAGCAACAACAACTAACGAAGAGGATATACCTTTGGTAGAATTAGCTAAAAATTTAAATATCTCTTTTTTTTGCGGCGCGGAAGATGATGTAATGATAAGAGTCATCGGTGCTGCTTCGTCAGTAAATGCAGACGTAATTGTTGAAATTACAGGAGATTGCCCTTTAATTGATCCAGAAATTGTGGAGCAGAGTATTCAGATTTTTAAAGCTAATAAAGTAGACTATGTAAGTAATGCATTGGTACGTAGCTATCCCGATGGTATGGATACACAAGTATTTAAACTAGATACACTCAAACGCTCAGCAGAAATGACTAATGATCCACTTGATCATGAACATGTTACACTACATATTAAAAATAATCCTAAACTTTTTACTCATTTTAATCTTGTTGCTCCACCTGAAATTTATTGGCCAGAACTTGGACTCACTCTTGATGAACAAAATGATTATAAATTATTAAAAAAAATTATTGAACATTTTGAGAAAAATAATAACATTTTCTTCTCATGCCTTGATGTAGTTAGATTTTTAAGAAAAAACCCTAAATTATTAGAAATCAATAAAAATGTTAAGCGTAAGGGTAATTTTTGAAAGAACACATTTCAATTGTCAGTCATGATTCAGGTGGTGCTGAAATACTAAGTAGTTGGTTAAATCATAATAATTATTCTGTTAGCGTGGTGACTGCTGGACCTGCTGAAAAAATATTCAGAAATAAATGTCCAAATGCAGAGTTTTTAAATTTAGAAGAGTCACTAGTGAAAAGTGATTGGATATTAACAGGAACTGGCTGGGAGAGTAACTTTGAAAGAAAAGCCATAATAAGAGCTAGAAGTTTAGGTATTAAGTCAGTTTCATTTCTTGATCATTGGGTAAATTATCTAGAACGCTTTAAAGAAAAAGATGAAATAATACTTCCAGATGAAATTTGGGTAGGTGATACTGACGCGAAAAGAATTGCAAATAAAATTTTTAAAAAAACTCCTGTTTTATTAAAAAAGAATCCTTATTTTGAAGATTTAATTAATGAAATCAAATATATAAAAAAAATTAAAACTGATACACCAAAAAATAAAATTTTATATGTTTGCGAACCTATTGCTAATCACGCTTTAAAACAACATGGCAATTCCATGTATTGGGGCTATACTGAACAAGACGCATTGCGTTTCTTCATTTCAAATATCTCTGTAATCTGTAATTTTGTGGATTTAATTACTATTCGTCCACATCCATCTGAGCCAAAAGATAAATACAAATGGGCAAAAAACCTAACTAATATACCGATTCAATTTGGTGGAAAAAAAACACTTATAGAGGAAACTGTTGATGCAAATATAGTTGTAGGATGTGAATCTATGGCTATGGTTGTTGGTTTATTAGCAAAAAAAAGGGTTATATCTACGATTCCCCCAGGTGGTCGTCGCTGTCAACTTCCACAACTTGATATTGAGAACTTACAAAAACTAGTTATTACTGAAACTAATAATTATGATTAATTGTTGTATAATTGGACTTGGTCAAATTGGTATGGAATATGACTTTGAAAATATAAATAATTCAATAATAAGTACCCATGCTAAGGCTATAGATCGACATTCTAAATTTCGTCTAGTTGGTGGTGTTGATATCTCTCCAAAAAAAAGAAAACGTTTTGAAAAGCATTATAATTTACCAACATTTGATGACGTCCAACTAGCTCTAGAAAGTTTGAACCCAGACTTAATAGTTATTGCAACCCCAACTGAATTTCATAGTGAAATTCTAAGCAAAGCAGTCAGTTCACCAACAATCAAGATAATACTATGTGAAAAGCCTTTAGCGTATGAGATAGATGAAGCAAAAAATATGGTAAAACTGTGTGAAAAAGCAAATATTAAATTATTTGTTAATTATATGCGAAGAGTTGATAAAGGTGTAATTAAAATTAAAAAATGGATTAAAGCAGGAAAAATAAAGACTCCTATTAAAGCCAATGTTTGGTATTCAAAAGGAATATTTAATAACGGATCACATTTTCTAAATCTATTAGAAATGTGGCTTGGCAATATTAATTCAATATCAATTTCTGATAATGGTCGTCTATGGAATAATTTTGACCCAGAGCCAGATTTTAGTGTTAAATTTGATTTAGGCTCAGCAACATTTAATTCTGCTTGGGAAGAATCTTTTTCCCACTATAGTATTGAGCTAATAAGTAGTTCTGGACGTTTATTTTATGATTATGGCGGAAAACATATTGAGTTTCAAAGTATAATTGATGATATAGATTTTAAAGGATATAAAATTCTTCATAAAAAAAAAGAGATAATAAATAATTCTATGAATATTTCTCAATTGAATGTTTATGACAATATACATAAAGATTTAAATGATAGACCCTCTACTATATGTACAGGGTTGCAGGCTCTAAAAACTTTAAAAGGCATCCAGCTATTAGTCAAACAAAGGCAAAGAAAATGAATATAGAGAAACTTGCCTTATTTGGTGGCCCTAAAACAATTACAAAACCATTCAAAAGTTATAATTCTATTGGAAAAGAAGAAGTTGAAGCAGCTCGAGAAGTTGTTGAAAGTGGAAATCTTTCTCAATTTTTAGGATCATGGGATCCAGATTTTTTTGGTGGCCCTAAGGTTAAAGAATTTGAAAAACAATGTGCGGAATATTTTGGTGTTAAACATGCAATTACTGTAAATTCTTGGACTTCTGGTCTAATTGCTGCAATTGGTGCTATCAATATTGAACCAGGTGATGAAGTAATTTTACCTACATGGACAATGTGTGCTTGTGCTACTGCGATCTTAAACTGGAATGCCATACCTGTTTTCGCAGATATTAATCCTGACACCTATTGTATAGATCCAGTTTCAATAGAGGCAAATATTACACCATATACAAAAGCCATAATGGCTGTAGATATATTTGGACAGTCAGCAGACATGAACAAAATTATGTCAATAGCAGATAAATATAATCTAAAAGTTATATCAGATACGGCACAAGCTCCGGGGTCATTATATAAAGGTAAGATCTCTGGGACCTTAGCTCATATTGGAGGTTATAGTTTAAACTATCATAAACACATACATACAGGCGAAGGCGGTATTCTAATTACAAATAATGATATTTATGCTGAAAGGCTTCAATTAATACGTAACCATGCTGAAGCAGTTGTTGGATCTAAAGGAACAGAAAACTTAGTAAATATGATAGGTTATAATTTTCGTCTTGGGGAAATAGAGTCTGCAATAGGTATTCAACAATTAAAAAAACTAGATAGTCTTATTAAAAATCGACAAGCTGTAGCTAAAAAAATTAATGAAGGTTTGAAAGGTTTAGAGGGTTTGTATACACCAATTGTTCAAAAAGGTTCTACGCATACTTATTATGTTTACCCGATGAAACTAGATATTAAAAAAATTGGTATAAAACGTTCTAAAATAATAGAAGCACTTGAAGCAGAGGGGCTTAAAGGATTAATTGGTGGTTATACTAATATTCATATGCTTCCAATTTATCAAAAAAAAATAGCTTACGGTTCCAAAGGCTTTCCATGGTCTTCTGATATTTGTCATAGAGAAATTAACTATTCAAAAGGTATATGTCCTGTGGCAGAAGATTTGCATGATGAAACTTTTTTAGGTTTTGAAATGTGTCTTCATAAAATGAGTGATAATGAAATACAGTCAATGATTTCAGCTTTTAAAAAAGTTTGGATAAATATTAATCAGTTGAGATAAAAATATTCAAAATATTTATCAATTTCGCATTAAAGATTATATCTTCCCATCTCCCATGAAATAAGTTAAAGTCTATAAACTTACAAGCGATACATAACTCAGCGCTAATATAGCGAAAGTGGGATCGGTCGTCTTTAAATTAACTTTTAAAGGAGGCTTTATGAAATTTGGTTATTTTTGCAATACCACTAATTGGACACACAAACCATATCATCAATTATTAGACGAAACTAAAGAAATCACAGAATATTGTGATCAAAATAATTGGAACTCTATTTGGTTTACTGAACATCACTTTAATCACGAAGGAATGGAGTCATGCACAAACCCAATAATGATGGGAGTAGATGCAGCTGCAAGAACGAAAAATATTAGAATAGGACAAGCTGCAAATGTAATTACATTTCATAATCCTATAAGACTAGCAGAAGATATTGCTACACTAGATCAGCTTTCAAAAGGAAGAGTTGAGGTGGGTGTTGCTAGAGGAATTTATGGAAGAGAAGCAATTAATCTAAACAAAGAAGCTGATCTTAAAGATCAGGCAAAAAATTTCAGATTGTTTGCTGAAACATTAGAAGTGCTAAAAAAAGCATGGAGTGAAAAGTTTTTTAGTCATCAAGGTGAGTTTTATACTTATCCTTCTCCAAACTATGTTTGGCAGCATGATATGAGTCCACCAAGTGAAGAATTTATTAATATGGATGATAACACTATGAAAAAGATTAGTGTTCTTCCACAACCTTTTCAAAAACCTTATCCACCAATTCATCAAGTAGTAGATGGAATTAGATCAATTGAGTGGGCAGCTGAGAACAATATTAATATCATAATGTGGATACCAACAGTAAAAGCTTTAAAAGCAAAATTTGAAGCTTATAAAAATAAAAGATCAGAGGTGACCAAAAAAAATATTCCTTTGGGTGAGGGTGTATCTCTTGTTAGAGACATGTTTGTAGCCGACACAATGGAAGAGGCTAAAGAAAAAGCTGGTGAACACATGGTAAATTATATGCGTTGGGTTTGTCATTGGCGTGGTCTAGGAAATCATATGGATCCAGGTGAAGAACTACCAGAAACTAAAGGCAAGCTAGATTTATTAGATTATGAATTTTTACATAAAAGAAATATGCTATTTGGAACACCAGAGTACGTAATTGATAAAATTCATGAATTAAAATCTGAGTTAAATCTTCAAAACTTGCAAGTTTGGTCAAACTTTCCCGGTGTAAAACATAAAGATTGTATGAAAAGCATAAAACTTTTTACAGAAAAAGTTATGCCTCATTTCCAAGATGATTTAGGAAATGAAGTTAAAAAAGTTTCGTGATCAAATCCAAAAAAAATATAAGCGGTGGTCAAGCTGCCGTTAGAGCTCTTAAGAGAGAAAAAACTAAACATGTTTTTGGTTTAATTGGTTCTGCAACAATGGAAATGTTTGATGCTCTATATCATGAAAAAAGTATAAAATTTATTGGAGTTAGAGATGAGCGAACTGGAACACATATGGCAGATGGATATGCTAGAGCATCTAATAAACATGGTGTAATTATTGCAGGCCAAAATGGACCAGGTGCTACAAATTTAGTTACAGGTGTAGCACAAGCAAAAGCTGCCTTCTCTCCTGTTGTTGCAATTGCAGGTTCTTACTCAACAAAAGATAAAATGGAAGATGCTTTTCAAGGGTTAGATCAACAATCCTTATTTGCTCCAATTACAAAAAAGACTTGGACAGTGAAAAATTCGAAAATTCTTCCTAAAATAATTGGAAAAGCATTTTATTTATCAATGAAACCTAGAAGAGGACCAGTTTGCATTAATCTTCCAAGAAATATATTAGCTGAGAAAAACACTTATAATATCAATATTAATAAACCTTCGTTTTCAAATGAAAGTAATCTTAAAGGGAACAACGAAAAAATTAAAAAAGCAGCAAGCCTATTATTAAAATCAAAACAACCAACAATAGTAGTTGGGGCTGGAATTAAGTATAACTCAAAATATAAAGAAGTAATTAAATTGGCAGAGTTACTAAATATTCCAATTGTTACAGCAGCAGGTCATGGTGATGCTATACCATTTAACCATAAATTAAATGCAGGACAGATGGG
>QCHC01000027.1 GCA_003279765.1 Pelagibacteraceae bacterium AG-390-M19
GTTTTACTATCAACAAACTCTTTTTCTGCAGGATCTGACTCAACAACAACAAAAGTAAAATCAGATTATGATAAAGCAGTGCAATCAATAAAATTTGCAAAAAAATATGAAAAAAAAGGCAAAATAGAAAAAGCCAAAAAAAGATATGAAAAAGCTCAGAAGCTTCTTCTTAAATCAAATAAAGATAAGCCTCTTCAAGCGGATACTTTAAATTATTTAGGTTTTACAACTAGAAAGCTTGGAGATTATGAAAATGGTGAAAAATATTATCTTTTAGGTTTAGAAATTGATCCAAATCACAAGGGTATTAATGAGTACCTTGGAGAGCTTTATGTTGCTACAAATAGAATGGATTTAGCTAAAGAAAGACTTAAAGTATTAGAAACTTGTAATTGTGAAGAATATAACGAGTTAAAAGAAATAATTGAAGGAACAAAGAAATCTAAATACTAATTTGATGCTAGATATTCAGGATCCATTAGAAGCAAGAAAAGTTATAAGAGAAAATAATTACAAAGAACAAACTGCAGGTGCTGCTAACAAATATGTTCAAGGAAATCTTTGCATATTGCCAAGTAAATATGCAATGGATTTTGCTTCTTTCTGTCAAAAAAATCCTAAACCTTGCCCGTTAATTGGATTTGGTACTAAAGGAGATCCTTCATTAAAAGATCTTGGTGATATTGATATCAGAACTGATGTTCCTCAATATAGAGTATGGGAAAAAGGAAAATTAATTGATGAACCATATGATATTAAAAAATACTGGAATAAAGATTTAACAACTTTTGTTCTTGGATGTTCAATGTCTTTTGAACTACCTTTAATTGAAGCTGGTATCCCAATTCAACATATAGAAAATAATACTATAGTTCCAATGTATAAAACTTCAATAGATTGTGAACCTGCAGGACAGTTTTCAGGAAAACTAGTTGTGTCTATGAGACCATTAAGTTCAAAGGATACAATTAGATCAATTCAAATTAGCTCTAGATTTCCAGCTGTACATGGTGCACCTGTGCATGTCGGTAATCCTGATGAAATTGGAATTAAAGATATAATGAAACCTGAATATGGCGATCCACCAAGAGCAATAAAAAATAATGAAATTCCAGTATTTTGGGCATGTGGTGTTACTCCACAATCAGTTTTAGAAAATTCAAAACCTGATTTTTGTATTACTCATAGTCCAGGTAAAATGCTTATCACAGATAAACTAAATAACGATCTTGCAGCTTTTTGATTAATTTCCTAAAAAAACTTTAGTAACCTTTTCATTATCAATCAAATCTTCTGATTTTCCATCGATAACTAATCTACCACTTTCTAATACGTAGCCTCTATCAGCCATACTTAGAGCTAATCTTACATTTTGCTCTACAAATAAAATTGATATTCCCTCTGCAACAATGTTTTTAAATATCTTAATTAAGTCTTTCATAACCATCGGTGATAAACCTAAAAAAGGTTCGTCAACCATCAAAAGTTTAGGTAAACCCATCATACCTCTTGCTATTGCTAGCATTTGTTGCTCTCCACCAGACATTGTTTTTGCTAACTGGTTTGATCTAGTTTCTAACTTTGGAAAAATTTTATAAACTTTATTTAAAGAATTTGATAACTCTTCTTTTGCCTTTGGATGCCAAGCACCTAATAAAAGATTTTGTTTAACAGTAAGATGAGGAAATACCCTTCTTCTTTCAAGTACATGAGAAATTCCTAATTCAGTTCTTCTATAAGTTGGAATATTTGAGATTAAAGTATTATCAAAAGTAATAGAACCTTTTTTATGCTCAACTAAATTACTTATAGTATTTAACACTGTACTTTTACCAGATCCGTTTGGTCCTAAAAGTGCAACCATTTCAGCTTTATTTACGTTAATTGAAACATCCCAGATAACCTGAAAATCATCATACAAAACATCAATATTTTTTACATCAAGCAGCATCAAATGTTCCTAAATAAGCATCTATTACTTGTTTATTATTTTGAATTTCTTTTGGCTCTCCAAACGCAATTCGTTTTCCTTGATCTAACGCAAGAACATTGTCAGAGATTTCCATTATAATATTAATATTATGTTCGATTGTAATGATCGTTACTCCTGTTTTTTTTAATTTTTTAACAAGTTCAACAAGTCCAGGAATAGTTTTTTGATCCACCCCTCCTGTTACTTCATCCATCAAAAGTAATTTAGGATCAATTGCCATAGCTCTAGCCATTTCTAATCTTTTCCTCTGCCCAGTTGATAACTCTTTCGCAAAGTGATGCCTTTTCTCAATCAAATCTACAAAGTCAATAATCTCTAATGCTCTATCTCTTGCTCTTTTAATATCTTTTTCTTTTACAAATGCTCCTATCATTACATTTTCAAGTAATGTTTGATCTGCAAATGGTTTTAGTTTTTGAAAAGTTCTCCCTACTCCAAGGTTGCTTATTTTATCAGGACTAATTCCAAAAATATTTTTGTCAAAAAATTTAACTTTTCCAGTGTCTGGTTTTGTAAAACCAGTAATCAAATCAAATAAAGTGGATTTACCAGCACCATTAGGTCCAATTACTCCCAAAATAGATCCTTCTTCAACATCAAAAGAAATATCTTTATTTGCATCTATGCCTCCAAAAGATTTACTTAGATTTTCAACTGTTAATATTTTCATCGTTGTTTTTTTCTTTCTAAAATATCTTTAGGAATAAATGAAATCAGGCCATTTGGTCTAAAAATGCAAATAATCATTAAAATCAAACCATAAAAAATTAAATCAACAGCGCCACCTGTGCCTCCTAAATAAATTCTTGAATATTCTGAAATTGGTACAAGTATTGCAGCTCCTATAATTGGACCCCAAACATTTCCAATTCCACCTAGTACTGTGATTAATAAAACTATAATTGATATCTCAATATTAAAAACTCTATCTGGATCAATTATTAAAATATATTGAGCAAACAAACTACCCATGGGAGCCATAATCATTGCTGAAATTACATAGGCTATAATCTTATAATTAGAAACGTTGATACATAAACTTAAGGCTGCTTGCGGATCATCTCTAACTGCTCTTAACCTGTAACCTAATTTTGATCTACTAAGCAACCAAACTAAAAAGAATGTAATTAAAAAGAATATTAAAAAAACATAATAATAGGGAGCTTTACTGCTATGAAACTGCAATGCAGACCATGAATCTTCTGGTGTCATTGTAACCCACAATCCTGATGCGGCTCCTACTAAATCCCATCTTTGAAAAACTACTTGGAAACTTATACCAATTAATAAGGTGGCAATTGCAAAGTAGTGACCGCTTAATCTCAGCATTGGTATACCAATTAAAACAGCAAAAATTGCTGAAACAAACATGCCAAAAAATATACTGATCCAAGGTGTTATTCCGTACTCCATATAAAAAAATGAAGTTGCATAAGCACCTATTCCAAAGAAAGCTCCGTGACCTAAACTAATTTGACCAGAAAAACCTGCAATTACATTCCAAGACTGAGCCATAACTGCATGCATAAAAATCATAATAAATAAATGCAGATAAAATGAATTCATCCCAAAAAGTGGAAGAGCAAACAAAAGTATAATTAGGCCAGCAAGAATTGATATTACTCTATTATTTGTATTCCAAATTGGTTCAGATTTTGCAATTGCTAATTTACTATCCATTAATACCTACCAAACAAACCTTGAGGTTTATAAATCACAACTAAAAGATAAATTGCAAATACATATAAAAGTTTAAATGAAGGATCGATCAGTAAACCACCCAGAGATTCGACTAATCCTATAATTATTCCAGCGTATAAACATCCAATGATACTTCCAAAACCTCCTAATGCTACTGCAACGAAAGCAAATAATGCAAAATTAATACCAACATCAGTAAAAATAAAAAAATAGTTCGCCATCATTCCGCCCGCCACACCTACACAACCAAGTCCAATCGCCCAGCCTATTGCAAACATTTTATTAGATGGAATTCCTAAAATCTCTGCTGCGTGTCTATCTTGTGCTGTTGCTTGAAGAGCTAATCCAGTTTCTGTTTTTGTTACAAACCAATACAAGCCAAAAAACGCAACCAAACAAACAAGACTTGCGTAGAGTTGAGGCTGACCAATAAATACAGATCCAATTTCAATACGTCCTTCCAATAAAGGTTTATCAACATTTCTAAAGTCTGGTGTCCATAATAATTGAGCTATTGATCTAATAAAAATAGACAATCCAAATGTTGCACAAATTTGGATAAGCATTTTTGCTTTTAGGATATATCGAATTAAAAAATAATGAGTAATGATCCCGCAAAAAGCTAACAAAAGTATAGTTATTGGTATTGAAAATAATGGATCTAAACCAAATAAAGACCAAAGCCAAAATGATGAAAACATGGATAACATTAAATGCTCTCCATGAGCAAAGTTTACAATTTCCATCAAACCAAAAATTAAACTTAAGCCTGCTGCGATTAATGCATAGATTAATCCCATCATTAATCCTGTGACTATAGCTTGAATGATAATTTCAGAAGTCATTTGGTTTATTAATTAAGTATATATAAAGAATGTATATATTAAACAAATACTTCTTTAGAATAGAAATAATAAAATAACTAAACCATTGAATTGGTCAATTGAATAGTATTAAAATGTTAGTTTATAAAAACAAATACAGAGGGGAAATAAATGAGAAAATTAATTCTTACAGTATTTACTTTTTTTTCATTAGTGTCTGCACCTGCAATCAGTTATGCAGAAGATGTAAAAATTGGAGTACTTTATCCGCTTACTGGACCTGTTGCTCAGGTCGGTAAAGATGCTGTCGCTGCAGTTAAAACTGCATTAGATATCATCAATAATAGTCATAACATTCCAGGTATGCCACTTGCAAAAGATGCAGGATTAAAAGGTTTAGGCGGTGGTAAAATATCTATCGTTGTTGGAGACCATGGTGGGAAACCAGATATCGGTGTTGGTGAAACTGAAAAAATGTTAAATTCTGACAAAGTTCATGCAATGTTTGGAGCTTACTACTCATCAGTAACTGGTGCTGCAAGTCAAGTTTCTGAGAGAGCAGGAATACCTTGGGTAAATGGTGAGTCTACTTCTCCAAAATTAACTACAAGAGGATTTAAATACTTCTTTAGAGTTACTCCACACGATGGTGAGTTTACTCAGCTAATGTTTGAATTCATGAATGACTTTAATAAAAAGAACAGCAATAAGTTAAAGACTCTAGGTATTATTCATGAAGATACATTGTGGGGTTCTGATAGTGGTGGAACTCAAGACAAAATGGCTAAAGAACAAGGTTATGATGTAATAGAAAAAATCAGCTACAAAGCTAAAACTACTACTTTAAGTTCTGAAGTACAAAGATTGAAAGCAAAAAACCCAGATGTTTTATTGCCTTCATCTTATACAGCTGATGCATATTTATTCTTAAATACTGCTAAAGAACTTGATTATAATCCAAAACTATTAGTTGCTCAAAATGCTGGTTACACAGATCCTAAATTCATAGACACGATGGGAAGTAAAGCAGAAGGTGTAATTACAAGATCACCTTTTAATACTGACTTAGCAAAAACTATTCCTATGATTGGAACTGTAAACGACTTGTTTAAAACACACTCTGGTGGAAGAGATTTATCAGATGTGCCAGCAAGAGCATTTACAGGTTTTATGGCTTTAGCTAATGCAATTAATAATGCTGGATCGACAGATCCTGAAAAAATCAGACAAGCTCTAGTAAATCTAGATATGTCATCTGAGTCTTTGATTGTTCCTTACAGAGGAATTAAATTTGGTGCGGATGGTCAAAACGAGAAGACTAGAGGTATTTTAATGCAAGTTCAAAATGGAAAATACTGCACAGTATATCCATTTGAATTAGCGGCTTGTGAGTTAAAATATCCTATGCCTACTTGGTCTGAAAGATAATTTAAAAAAAATACGATTATTAAGGCGGTCAAATTTTTTGACCGCCTTTTTTTTTATTCTTTTGATTGCAATCTCCCTAAATTAAAATAATAATTAGACATCTTGATTGAAGAGCTCATAATTCTAACTCAAATTATTTTTATCACTATTATCTTAACAGCAGATAATGCAGTGATAGTCGGTTCAATTGCTTCAAATTTTGTACCCAAAAATAGAAAACAAATTATTTTATGGGGTGTAATTGGAGCATTTGTATTTAAAATCTTTTTTGCAATATTCGCTACTTTTTTATTTGAATTTTATTTTATAAAAATTTTAGGAGGTTTATTGTTAGTATGGATAGTAAATGATTTAAGAAAAGACCTTGTTGATATTAAAAATATAAAACCTTCAATTAAAAAAACAAAACAACCTTCGTACATAAATAGCATAGGTAAAGTATTATTTGCTGATCTGATGATTAGTTTTGATAATGTAATAGGTGTTGTGGCTGCTGCTCAAGGATATTTTGGTTATATGATTTTTGGTCTTGTCTTATCAGTCGTTCTTACAGGTGCATTAGCCACTTACATGGCTAATTATATTCAAAAACATATCTGGATAGCATACATTGGTTTAATATTTATTTTAATTGTTGGTCTACAATTAATAATAGGTGGTTTAGTAGATCTTGAAATATTAAAAATTAATGAAGAATTTAAAAAATACTTTTAATTAAAAGAATATTTTTTTGAGGGAAATTTTCTTGTTTTAACCTCAGTTGCGTATTTAGAAACTGCTTTTGATATTTCTCTCTTTATGTTTGTATATTTTTTTACAAATCTTAATTTAATTGGATTAAGTCCTATCAAGTCATCAAATACTAAAATCTGACCATCGCAATTGTTGGATGCACCTATTCCAATTGTTGGAATATTTACGCTTTTAGTTACATGTTTTGCCAATGATGTTTGAACACATTCTAAAACCATGCAAAATGAACCAGCTTCTTCAATTAACTTAGCATCTCTCATAATATTTTCTTTTTCACTTTGTTTCTTACCTTTGAATTTAAATGTTTTATCTGATTGAGGTAAAACTCCTATGTGGCCCATTACAGGAATATTATTTTTAACTAAAGTTTTAACAGTGTTAATAATTTTCTTACCTCCCTCTAATTTGACTCCATCACATTTTGTTTTCTTCATAATTAATTTTGCATTTTTCAGTCCCTCTTTAGGATTTCGATAAGTTTTATGAGGCATATCTACAATCATTAAACTTTTTTTAATACCCTTACGAACACTTTTGGAATGTTCAATCATAGTATTTAAAGTTACTTCTCTTGTAGATTTATAATTGTACAAAACTGAACCAAGTGAGTCTCCTACCAAAATTAAATCACAATAATTATCTAGTACTGAAGCAATATTTTTAGAGTAAGCAGTTAAGGTTACTAATTTTGTTTTATTTTTTTTTTTTATAAAATCTGAAATTTTTTTATTCATCGACTTACCAAGAGCCGGTATTTTCCATGGAGGTCCAAGGCTCTTTAGGCTCTAAATTTCCTTCTTGAAGTATTTCTATTGAAATTTTATCAGGCGATCTGACAAATGCCATATGACCATCTCTAGGAGGTCTATTTATAGTGTAACCCATGTCCATTAATCTTTGGCATGTCTCGTAAATATTATCCACTCTATACGCAAGATGACCAAAATTTCTTGAACCTTCTCCTAGGTCGTCACCATCCCAATTGTATGTTAACTCAATTTCTGCCTTTTCATCATTAGGAGCAGCTAGAAAAATTAGAGTAAATCTTCCTTTTTCATTTTCCATTCTTCTTGTCTCTTTTAAACCAAGACCTTCACAAAAAAATCTTAAAGATTCATCTACATCTTTAATTCTGATCATTGTATGTAAATATTTCATCAGATGTTTTTATAATTAAAATTACTCTAATTCAATAGTACTTGGGGGCTTAGAAGTAATATCATACACTACTCTGTTAATTCCTCTTATGCTATTAACAATTTTGTTAGAAATAGTCTGCATGAATGATTTTTTAAATACATAAAAATCTGCAGTCATTCCATCTTCAGAGGTAATTGCTCTTAGTAAGCATAGATATTCATATGTTCGGTTGTCACCCATAACTCCAACTGTTTTAACTGGAAGTAATGCAGCATAAGCCTGCCAAATCTTGTGGTAAAGCCCATGATCTCTTAAAGCTTGGATAAAGTAATAATCAGCTTCTTTTAAAATTTTTATTTTTTCATTGGTAATTATACCTGGCATTCTGATTGCTAGACCAGGACCAGGGAATGGATGTCGTGAAATTATTTCGTGACTTAAATTTAACTCTAAACCTAACTTTCTTACTTCATCTTTAAATAAAAATTTTAAAGGTTCTACTAATTTTAAATTCATTTTTTTAGGTAAACCACCTACATTATGATGAGATTTTATTTTAGACGTTTCACTTCCAGTTACTGACTTACTTTCAATTAAATCTGGATACAAAGTCCCTTGTGCTAGAAATTTCACATT
>QCHC01000028.1 GCA_003279765.1 Pelagibacteraceae bacterium AG-390-M19
AAAGATCAAACTTAATTCCCATATGTTTTGCAATAGCACTTAGATGAGCTGTACAGTTGCTTGATCCGCCAATAGCACTTGCAACTACTACTGCGTTTTCAAAAGCTTTACGTGTCATAATTTTTGATGGGGTTAAATCTTCATAAACCATTCCGACAATTCTTTTTCCTGTTTCATACGAAATTTGTTCTCTTTCTCTGTAAGGTGCAGGAATTACAGCCCCTCCTGGCAAAGACATACCCAATGCTTCTGCAACAGAGTTCATTGAAGAAGCTGTTCCCATAGTATTACAATGTCCAGCACTTGGTGCAGATGATGCTACCATATCCATAAATTCTTCATATTTAATTTCTCCTTTGGCTAACATTTTTCTTGCTTCCCAAACTACCATCCCTGAACCAGCTAATTTTCCTTTGTAAACTCCATCTAACATTGGACCACCTGATAAAACTATTGCAGGAATATTTACTGTTGCAGCTGCCATCAAAGCAGCTGGAGTAGTTTTATCACATCCTGTTGTTAGGATAACTCCATCAATTGGATATCCATACAAAACTTCAACTAGTGACAAATAAGAAAGATTTCTATCCAACATTGCTGTTGGTCTTTTTCCGGTTTCTTGAATTGGGTGGGTAGGAAATTCCATTGGAATCCCACCAGCTCTTCTAATTCCATCTTTTATTCTTTTACTCAAAGACATGAAATGCCTGTTGCATGGAGAAAGATCACTGCCAGATTGAGCTATTCCTATAATTGGATTTCCAGATTGTAGTTCTTTTCTTGTAAGACCATAATTTAAATACCTTTCTAGATATAAAGCCGTCATGTCAGGGTTTTTTGGGTTATTGAACCACTGTTGACTTCGGAAACTCTTTTTTCTTTTTTTAGGCATAATTAATATAATGGTTTGTTTAAGTTATTGGTTATATAATAAATTTATGAATAATCTAATAGTTTTAAATGGCAATGACAATGTTGGCGTAAGTCAATTTATCATACCAGAAAAAACAAAAATTGAAGGTCATGACATAAGTACATTGGATCCAATCCCTTTTGGTCACAAAGTATGTTTAAAAGAGATTAAAAAAAGGTGACCCTATTATCAAATATGATCAAATTATTGGTTTTGCATTAGATGATATTAAACCTGGTCAGCATGTTCATTCACATAATTTAGAATTTAGAGAGTTCAAAAGAGATTTTAAAGTCACAGATAAAAAACATATAATTGATGAAAAAGCAGACACATTCTTTAATGGAATTTTAAGAGATAATGGACAGGTTGCTACTAGAAATTACATCGGAATTGTAAGTACTGTTAATTGCTCAGCAACTGTCACTAAGATGATCGTTGAGAGGATTAAATATTCTGACATTTTAAAAGATTACCCAAACATTGATGGCATAGTACCAATTACTCACTCGACAGGATGTGGAATGAATACTGAAAGTGAAGGAATGCAAATTTTTCAAAGAACTATTGATGGATTTAAAAATCACCCAAATTTTTCTCACGTTTTTGTTATAGGTTTAGGATGTGAATGTGCGCAAGTCAGTTTGTTTGATGAATCGTTAAAGAAACATAACCGAATTCATTTTTTAACTATCCAAGATGAAGGTGGAACTAAAAAAATAGTAGAGAAAGTATTGTCTCAAATTAAAAATTTACTTTCAGAAGCTAATAATATTCAAAGAACTTCACAACCAGTAAATCATCTAACTTTAGCTCTTCAATGTGGTGGTTCTGATGGATATTCAGGAATAACTGCAAATCCTGCATTAGGAGTTGCGGCAGATCTCTTGGTTAAAAAAGGTGGAAGTTCAATTTTATCTGAAACACCAGAAATTTATGGAGCAGAACATTTATTAATTAATAGAGCTAATTCACAAAAAACTGCTGACAAACTTTTAAAAAGAATTGAATGGTGGAGACATTACACAACAATTAACAATAGTTCTATGGACAACAACCCAGCACCAGGGAACAAAAAAGGTGGTCTGACAACTATATTAGAGAAATCTTTAGGAGCTGTTGCAAAAGGAGGAAACTCTATTCTTCAAGATGTATTGCATTATGCTGAACCTTTAAAAAATAAAGGTTTCAATTTTATGGACTCACCTGGATATGATCCAGTATCTGTTACGGGGCAAGTTGCATCAGGTGCGAATGTAATTTGTTTTACAACTGGAAGAGGATCTTGCTTTGGTTGCAAGCCAGTTCCAAGTTTAAAACTCTCAACTAATTCAGCAATGTTTGAAAGAATGTCAGAAGATATGGATATAAACTGTGGAACAATAGCTGAAGGAAAAGAAAAAGTTGAAGAAGTTGGAAAAAAAATATTTGAATTAGTTGTAAATACTGCATCAGGAAATAAATCTAAGAGTGAAATCAATGGCTACGGTGACGAGGAATTTAATCCTTGGCAAGTTGGCGTTGTAATGTAATTAATTTTTCCTGTGCCACAACAAACATCATTAATTAATGTAATTTTATTAGCTGCTGGTGGTTTTTTTATGTTCGTTTGTATGGACTCTACAGCAAAATATCTTGGAACTGTGATGCCTATTACTCAAGCAATTTGGGGAAGATTTTTTTTTCACTTGGTATCTTTAATTATTTTTTTTTTAATTTTTAAGCCAAAAGTAAATTTAAAAAAAAATTTTAAAGTACAAATAATTAGATCAATATTAATGGTTACTGCTACCACATTTATGTTTTATTCTTTGCAGAAATTTGACTTGGTAGATATTTATGTTGTTTTTTTTACAGCTCCTTTAATCGTTTCATTACTTTCAGCATACTTTCTAAAAGATATCTTGAGTACAAAGGGTATACTTTTAATGTTATTGAGCTTTGGCTCAATTGTTTATTCACTAGGTCCAAGCATGAGAATATTTAGTTTAGATTTAATATTCCCAATTGTTCCTCCAATTTGCTGGGCTCTTTATCAATTTTTTACCAAAGTTGTATCAGGCGATAACGATCCATTTGCTGCTATATTTTATACTTCAATTTTAGGTGCAATAATTTTTAGTATTTTTATATTTTTTAATTGGGTGCCATTAGAGAAGAATATCTTTTGGCTTTATTTGGTAATTCTAGGTGTGGCAGGTTTTGTAAGTCATTCTTTAATTATATATGCAATACAACTTTCTAACTTGTCATTTGTAACTAATTTTCAATATTCTCAATTAGTTTGGTCTACAATTATTAATTTCTTAATTTTCGGCGTACCTTTTGATTATAATAAAATTGTTGGGGTGATAGGAATTATTGTTTTTGGTATTATGTTCATAAGAACAGAAGGTAAAAAAAGTTAAATAGTGAGGTTTGAATGAAAAATATAGGCTTTATCGGTGTTGGATATATGGGCTATGGAATAGCTAAAAATATTTTAAAACATAAAAATAAACTCTTTGTTATTGCTAATAAAAATAGAAAACCAATTGAGAAAATTGTTAGCGATGGAGCTGAAGAAGTAAAATATTTTGAAGATTTTTCCACTAAAAATTTAGATGCGATGTTCATGTGCGTTACCAATACTCCCATAGCGAAATTAATTTCTGAAAAAATATCTAATATTTTGGATAGTAAAACTTTAATTATTGATATCACTACTCATAATAAAACAGGATCAATGGAAACAGAGGAAATATTCAAAGCAAAAAAAATTAATTATGTTGAATGTCCTGTAATGGGAGGACCCGTTCAAGCTGAGCAAGGTATACTAGGGGGTATTGTTGGAGCATCAGATGAAAATTTTAAAATGGCTGAGCTATACTTTAATTTTTTCTGTAAAGAATATTTTCACTTTGGACCTGTTGGAATGGGAGCAAAATCTAAGCTTTTAAATAATTTTTTATCCCTTGGAAATGCTGCATTAGTTAATCATTTAGCTAAAAGTGCTACAGAAATGGGTTTAGATTTAAAAAAAGTATTTGATGTTGCAAAACTTGGTTCTGGAAATTCTGCAGCACTTAATAGAGTTTTTGATAATCTGTTAAAAGGTGATTTTACTGGATTTAAATTCACGGCAAGTAACTCTGTAAAAGATTTAACTTATATTCAAGACTTGTTAAAAGATTTTCCTGAAGCTGAAAAAGTTGCCGAAGTTAATAAAAATTATTTCCAAAAAGCTGTTGATGACGGTTACGGTGAAAATTTTATTAGTGAATTAATTAATAAAAAATAATTTAGGAAGTAACTTAAATTATCGGGAATTTACTAAAGCACTAGGTTGTATTCAATAAATATATTTGCACAAAACTAAAATAAATTAATTGAAATTGTATAAATTATAATTACCTTTTTTATAGAAGGAGGTTTATGTTATTACTTTCACCACCTGATACTTAGCTGAACAGCTTTTCATTTGAAAAATATAACGAAAATAAATTCCTCTCGGGATTATAATGCCAAAGAGGCAATACAAGGGAGCTCTTTAGGTATACACTTAAAGAGCGAACCCTTTAAAAAACTTAATTTACAGATTTTAATATTTCTAGTGGAAGTGGAGCTTCCGGGTATTTTTTTTGACATAACTTTTCGTAGTTTTCACAAAAACTCATGATAGTTTTTTGAACTTCTTTTTTATCTTTATTTGAAAAATTAAGCTCTTTAATTAATTTACTGCAATTTTTTTCTAATTCTATTATTTGCTCTCCTGAAAAAAATTCTCCTGTTTCTATTTCCCAATAAGTGTCCTCAAGCTCATCATCGCTTAAATCATTTAATTTTTGTTGTAATAATTTTATAGTCTCGTCCTCAGTTTCCTTCTCTCTCATGGGAGAATTTTTAAGTTTTCCAAGGCATTTATCTCTTAATCCATCAATGAAATGAAAATAAGGTTTACCCTCTGAAAAATCTCTAAAATGATTTGTGTTAAAATATTTATCAATAGCTGTTTCTGTTGAAACCTTTTCTTTGCCCTTAATTATAGCAATTTGAACGTAAACTTCTTGGCTAATATATTCTTCAATATGATCTTTAACTTTTTGAGGTATCATTTTTTATCTTAGTAACTAATGTTCTTCTCTATACCTAGTGTGACAAGCCTTACAATTACTCCACATAAATTGTTTAAGGGTTCCTCTTATATCATCGGCATCTTCAATAACAGATGTAAGTTTTATCATATCCTCAGATGCTTTTGTCATTAATGCATTAAATGCATCTTTTTCTTCCCAAACGGTTGGTAAAGCTTCAGTGTCAAATTCATCTTCAGTATTTTCAGGAAATAAATCAATCAAAACTTTGTAATTTTCACTCATTTCAATCATTAGTTTTTTTGCTTTTTCAAAATCTCCTTTAGATGAAAAAGCTTGTACTCTTTTTGCTGTACTATAGTTTTTACTAAATAATGCTTGTCTACTTTTAACAATCTCCTCAACTGTTAATTCGGCATTACTAGATGAGACGAAAAATAGGCTTATAATTGAGAATAAAATTATTTTAATATATTTTTTTATGTGATTAAATAAATTATGCATGTAACAAATACCCTAACAGAGTATGGCATTATATCAAAAGCGTTACATTGGCTCAGCGCAATTATTCTTTTTATACAAATACCTTTAGGGTTCTATCTAGTGGATTTAGATTTTGGTGATCAAAGAATAACCATTGAAGATATACACGTTACGCTAGGTTTAACTGTTTTTTATATTATAATAATAAGGTTAATAAATAATATACTTAATCCAACTCCGAAATTAGATCCAAGTATTTTTAAAGGACAAAGATTTCTCGCAAAGATGAATCATGTGCTTTTATATATTGCTATTTTAGCAATAACAATTTCAGGAATTCTAAAAAAATTATTTAACGGGGAGACATTAACAATATTGTTTAGAGAAATTCAAATTAATGAAAATTTTGATTTAGCAGATCAGTTTTATGAAATTCATATTCTTTCAAATTATACCCTTATCGGTTTAATAGTGCTTCATATAACTGCTGTTATTATTCACAAACTATTTTTTGGGGACAATTTATTAAAAAGAATTCTTTAATCTTAATGACAAGCAATTCCAAATTTTTTTAATCTCCAATAATTATAAGGCCAAGGAGTTAAAAAACCTACAATCAGCATTATTGGCACCACCCACCACGTTAAAATTGCACCTCCAGTTAACACATAGTCAGTCAAGTTCATCATAATTTCCATGCTGATCATTGATATTAAGCTCATACCACAAGCTGTTTTGAATGCGTTAACAAAATTAAAATTTTGTGTCATTAAAATTATTGTTTCTAAAATAATACTTGTGATCAATCCGTTAATGATTGCTAAAATCATTATTCCTAAAACTGGAAAAGGAATTTGAGTTAATTGAAAAAATAATATTGTTCCAAAATCTCCAATTGCACAACCAAGTACACACCAAGCTGTATTTTTTGCACTTCTTTTCCAAGTATGTCTACAAGACCAATGAAATGTAGTCGCTGTCATAATTACTTACTCATATTAATTTGATATTCATACTTATCAATAGGCCAAAAGGACTTTACATAAGCCAATATACTATCAATTTCTTTATCAGATAATTGATCTTCAAATCCTATCATTTTACCTTCGTAATTTTTTACTAATTTTGCTAATCCATATTTGATTATTGCATGTAGAGTTTTATCATCATGATGCCAGGTATGACCTGTTCCATTTAAGGGAGGAGCTTTTCTATGCCCATCTTCATCCACTCCCTTCCAGTTTTCAGCACCAGCTAAATTAATCATATGACAAGAAACACAATTTTTTTCATATGCAATTTTACCTCTTTCAATCATGAGTTTAGAATCAGTAGTTATGGGAAAATGATTGTGAGCACTTACTGTATTTGAAAAAGTGAATGTAAAGAAAATAATAATAAATAAAATATGTTTAACCATAAGGATAATATGGATATTTGATTTATTATAACAAGTACATGTGTTACTTTAAGTCATGATCTTTAAGCAAGTTTTTGACACTAAATCATCAACTTACACTTACATAATTGCATCTGGTAAAGGCCGAGAAGCTGTAATAATTGATCCAGTTATAGAAAATGTTGAGAGCTATATTGGGCTACTAAACGAATTAGATTTAAAACTAGTTAAGGTAATAGATACCCATATTCATGCTGACCATGTAACTGGTGCAAGTAAACTTAAGCAAGCAACAAATTGTTATACGTTAATGGGGGAACACACACCTGCTGATGCTGTAGAAATTAAAGTAAAAGATGATGAAATAATAAAAATTGACCAAATAGAAATTAAAGCGATGTACACACCTGGTCATACTTCTGACAGTTATAGTTTCTTAATGGATAACTATTTATTTTCAGGGGATACTCTTTTAATTAATGGCACTGGTCGAACTGATTTTCAAAATGGTAGTTCAAAAGATGCTTATAATTCAATCTTTAATAGATTGTTAAAATTACCTGAAGACACCACTTTGTATCCTGGTCATGATTATAACGGCAAAGTATCTAGTACAATTGGTAATGAAAAAAAATTTAACCCAAGATTGCAGGTTAAAAATGTTGATGAATATGTTGAACTTATGTCAAACCTGAATTTAGCAAAACCAAAATTAATAGATATCAATGTAAGTAGAAATATTAAGTTAGGTGCTAATTAAAGACTACAAATATTAAAAACCAATAAGAAACTAATCCAGCTGAAATTGTTGCAATAATATTTTTTGAGAAATAACCTACAATTACAGCAACTAATGCTCCAAAAATTTTAGGATCATTCATTTCTATAAAAGTTCCAAAATCATTTATAAATATTCCTGGAAATATTATTGCTGGGAATACTGCAGAAGGAACGTATTCCAATACTGCTTTAATTTTATCTCCCAACATATCTCTACTTATTAAAGCGATCATAGTCATTCTAGTAAAGTAAGTTAATATCCCAGCAAAAATTATTGCAGTAAGTGTCATTTTTTTAACCTCAATAATAGTGCAGCTACAAATAAAGCAATTATGGGTGAAATAATTATGTATGATTTAAATGGAGCATCAAAAAATAACAGTGAACTTAAACCACAAGTAATCATTACAATTACATGATCTAATTTTTTTAAATCCTGAACAACAATTGCTATAAATGTTAAAGGTATTGCAAATTTTAACCCAAGTTCTTCTGGAACAAATGAACCTAAAACAATACCTGATAAGGTTGCAATTTGCCAACATACCCACATTGTACAACCAGTACCAATTAAATGATAATGTAAAAATTCTTCATTTCTATTTTTTT
>QCHC01000029.1 GCA_003279765.1 Pelagibacteraceae bacterium AG-390-M19
GAGAAAATTTCACGTTTTGTCGAAAAAGCAAAACAAGAAAATTTATCTCAATAAATTTGTGAATAAATCTAAATTAAGAAGAAAGATAACATCACTTAGAAAAAAAAATTTTAAAGAAAATTTCAAAATCAATTCTTTAAAATTTATTAAATTTCTAAAGGATAATAAGCTTAAAACAAAAATTGTTGGTGGATATTATCCATGCAATCACGAGATAGATGATTTAGAAGTTTTAAATTTATTTAGTAAAAATAAAAAAATTATCTCATTACCGATTATTGAGAATAATAACCAAATGGACTTTTATGAATGGTCCAAAGATAATCCGTTAAAGATAAACAAATACGGGATTATTGAACCATTATCTCAAAAGAAAGTTTATCCAGATATATTACTAGTTCCACTATTAGCTTTTGATAAGCAATTTAATCGATTAGGTTACGGTGGTGGTTTTTATGATCGTTATATTGAAAAAATTGAAATTAAAAAAAAGGTCTTTAAGGTAGGATTTGCTTTTTCTTTCCAAGAATTAAAAGAGGTACCAGTTAATAATTATGATAAGAAGCTTGATTTAATAATTACTGAAAGAGGTTTAATATTTTGAGAATTTTATTTTTAGGAGACGTTGTTGGTATTTCGGGGTGTTCCAAACTTTTAAGTAGCTTACCTAGTGAAATTAAATCAAAAAAAATAGATTTTGTTATTGCTAATGGCGAAAATGCTGCAGCCCAAGGTGTTGGTTTGACAGAAGAAATTTGCAAAGATTTTTATAACTGTGGTGTTAACGTTATAACAACTGGTAATCATGTTTGGGATCAAAAAGAAATAATGAAGTATATAGAAAAAGAAGAGAGATTGTTACGTCCTAAAAATCTTTTTGAACCTGCACCTGGTCGAGGTTTTCAAATTTTCAAAACTGATAAAAATATAAGAGTCGGGGTACTTAACCTTATGGGCAATGTTTTTATGAAAAAGTGTGAAGATGTTTTTGAAACTTCAAAAAAATTTTTAAGTGAATTTAATTTAAAAGATGACTACGACTTATTGGTAGTTGATTTTCATGGTGAAATTACTAGTGAGAAAAATGCTATAGGTCATTTTTTTGATGGTCATGCGACGTTAGTTGTTGGAACTCACACTCATATTCCAACTAATGATGCAAGAATACTAAACAATGGTACTGGATACCAAACAGACGCTGGGATGTGTGGGGATTACGATTCTGTAATTGGCATGGACAAAGAAAATTCATTAAATAGATTTCTAAAAAAAGACTCGGTCAAACATTTTCCTGCAGTTGGGGAAGGGACTTTGTCTGGTGTTATTGTTGATTGTGATATAAATACTGGTTTAGCTAAAAATATTAATAGTTATATATTTGGAGATAAACTAAAAAATATTTAATTTAGATATGGCAGGTCATTCTCATTGGGCAGGTATTAAACATAAAAAAGGAAAAGCCGACAAGCAACGCTCAAAAATTTTCTCAAAGTTGTCTAAAGAAATTACAGTAGCTGCAAAGCTTGGAGACAAAGATCCTGCAATGAACCCAAGATTAAGATCAGCAATACAGGCTGCAAGATCAGCAAATATGCCAAAAGATAATATTGAAAGAGCAATAGATAGATCTTCTGCTGCATCTGGCACAAATTTTGAAAATTTGAGATATGAAGGATTTGGACCAAACAAAATTGCTGTAATTGTTGAAACTTTAACTGATAATAAAAATAGAACAGCTTCAAATGTTAGAACTATTTTTCAAAAATCTGGTGGAAGTCTAGGTACGCAAGGATCAGCATCACATAACTTTAAACAACTCGGTATAATAAAGATTGATAAAAATGAAATATCAGAAGACAAAATTTTTGAATTGGCTATAGAAGCTGGTGCAGAGGAATGTGTTTCTCACCAGGAATTTCATGAAGTTCAATGTGTTTCAAATGAAATATATAATGTTAAAAAAAATTTAGAAAATACAATTGCAAATTTTATTTCCACAGAGATTGAGTGGGTGCCAATTAACAGTGTTGATATTCAAAATGATGAAAAAGAAATTGTGATTGAGTTTTTAGAAAATCTGGAAGATGACGATGATGTTCAGAACGTTTTTTCAAACGTAAATTTAGGAAATATTTGATGTTAATAATCGGAATTGATCCAGGAATATCAGGATCTATATGTTTTTTAGAAGATGGAATAATTAAAGATGTGCTTGAGATGCCAACAATGACTGAAGGAAAAAAAAATAAAAAACAAGTTAATGGATCTCAAATATTTAATGAAATTTCTTTTAGAATAAAAACATATGAAAAAAAAAATATTAAAGTGGTCATAGAACAAGTTTCAGCTATGCCAGGCCAGGGGGTAACTAGCATGTTTAATTTTGGTCAATCTTTTGGAATTTTAAAAGGTATTTGTAGCGCAATGCAGTTGCCAATTTATTTTGTCAGACCAGCAAAGTGGAAAAAATATTTTAATTTAATTAACTCTGAAAAAGATGCTAGCAGAACAAGAGCTATTGAAATATTTCCTTATTTTTCCTCAAATTTATCTAAAAAAAAAGACTCAAATAAAGCTGATGCAATTCTTTTAGCCAGTTATTTTCATGAAACATATAAAAATGAGTAATCTTTAAATTTACATAGTCAAATTCATGACACAATTAAGTGTGATGAGTGATTATGGAAGCAGATATAGCCGCAAAAGCAATTGACCTAGGCACAAATACAGATTTTTCACTTTTTAGTTTATTTTTAAAAGCAGATATAATTGTTAAATTGGTAATGATTAGCCTAATACTTTGTTCAGTTTATTCATGGGCAGTGATTATAGAGAAATATAGACTTTTTAAAAAAATAAATAAATCTTCTGAGGAATTCGAGGAAAAATTTTGGAATTCTAAATCTGCTGAAAATTTTTATAATGCTTTACCTAGTAATTTAGAAGATCCAATGTCTTTGGTCTTCCAAAATGCCATGGAAAACTTATTAAAAAAAAAATCCAAAACAAATTTGAGTGAGAGAATGTCAGCATTCCTTGAAGGAGGAATAGAAAAAGAAATGTCAAAAATTGAAAAGGGGTTTACATTTTTAGCAACTGTTGGTTCAACTGCACCATTTATTGGATTGTTTGGGACAGTTTGGGGCATTATGAATTCTTTTCAGTCAATTGCAATTTCAAGAAACACTAGTCTTGCAATAGTTGCACCTGGTATAGCAGAAGCATTATTTGCAACTGCATTAGGACTGTTAGCAGCAATTCCTGCTGTAGTTGCTTACAATAAATTTAACACAGACGCAAAAAAATATTCAGAAAAATTAGAAAATTTTTCAAAAAGATTTTTAACAATAATTTAAAATGGCTTTTAAATTAAATCGCTCATCAAAGGAACCAATGAGTGAGATTAACGTAACTCCTTTTGTAGATGTGATGTTAGTACTATTAATCATATTCATGGTTACAGCACCTCTTTTAACAGTTGGTGTTCAAGTTGATTTACCTGAGAGTTCCGCAGATTCTTTGCCTGAGGAAACAGAGCCTTTAACACTTTCTATTAATGCAAAAGGTGAAATTTTTATCCAAGAGTCAAAAGTTGAGTATGACAATATAATCGCTAAAGTTTTAGCTGTTTCAAAAAATAGAACTGATACAAGAATTTATGTAAGAGGTGATAAAACTATTAACTATGGTAGGGTTTTAGAGATAATGGGTTTATTGTCCGGATCTGGTTTCACAAAGGTTGCGCTAATCTCTGAGCCTCTTAAACAAAGGTAGCTTCAGTGAAGAGTAGTAATATAGTTATATCCTCTGCTTTACACATATCTTTGGTTATCCTTACAGCATTAAGTTTGCCTTTTCTCTCAAAAAAACCAATAGACCTTCCACCTATAGTCTCCGTTGAATTAATTCAAATTACAGAAGAAACAAATATTCCTTTTGCGCCTAAAGCAAAAAAAATTATTGAAAAAGTAAAAGAAAAAGAAAAAAAACTTGTTTCTGAGCAAGCACCGCCCAAAAAGGTAAAAAAAACTAAAACTAAGACCGTTGTTTCAGAAAAAAAAAATAAAAAGATAGAAAAACAAAACCCAGAAGCAGTACCATTGCCAGAGAAAGAAGTTAAGAAAATAAAGACCAAAGAGGAAAAAAAACAAAATCCAGAAAAAGTTGATAATGAAGTAAAGCAAGTATCTGAGTTTGAAAAAAAAGATTTATTTGATCCAAATAATATTGCTGCATTGATTGATAAATCAAAAGAAGAAACAGCAGAAATAGTAAAAACAAATAATGATGTTACTCAAGATCAAGTAAGAAATATTGAAAACTCTAAACTTACTTTAAGTGAGGAAGATGCTTTAAAAGCCCAAATATTTGGTTGTTGGAGCATTCCTTTAGGTTTGCCATATGATGAAAATTTATTAGTTAGAATAAAATTAAATCTTAAACCAGATGGTTCAGTAACCAAAACTGAGATTTTAGATCATGCCAGAATGAATAAACCTGGGCAAGGTTTCTATAAAGTCTTAGCAGAAAGTGCCCTAAGAGCAGTAAGATTATGTCAACCTTTAAGAGTACCAGCTTCTGGTTATGAGAGGTGGAAGGAATTACAATTAAATTTTGATGCAAGAGAGATGTTAGGAGGTTAGTATAAAGATTTTATGATTAAAAAATTTATAACTTTTATCTTTATTTTTATTCCGATAAAAGCTTTAGCTTTAATTGAAGTTGATATCACAAGGGGAAACTTAAACCCTCTTCCACTTGCAGTCTCACCATTGTCAATAGATGAAACATCTAGGAAGAATTTTGAACAGATTTTAGATAAAGAGAACATTGGATCTGAAATATCACTAATTGTTGAAAATAATTTAAGAATCTCAGGTTTATTTAATCCCTTAGATAAAAAAGCATTTTTACAAGCTCCAGATATAGCAAATTTAAAACCTAGATTTGAGGATTGGAATTTAATTAAAGCTCAAGCTCTTATTACAGGTAAAGTAAATTACATTAATGATAAATTAAGAGTTGAGTTTAGACTTTGGGATGTGCTTGCTGCAAAAGAGATGATGGCTTTAGCGTTTACAACTGTACCAACAAATTGGAGAAGAGTTGGACATATCATATCAGATAAAGTTTATGAAAGATTAACAGGTGAAAAAGGATATTTTGATACTAGAATAATTTATGTAGCTGAGGAAGGACCAAAAACACAAAGAATAAAAAAATTAGCTATCATGGATCAAGATGGTGCTAATAATAAATTTCTTACTTTAGGAAATGAACTTGTGCTCACTCCACGTTTTAACCCTGCAAGTCAAATGGTTACTTATTTATCTTATTTTAAAAATATGCCACGAGTTTATCTTTTAGATATTGAAACAGGGACACAAGAAGTTGTTGGAGATTTTCCTGGAATGACGTTTGCTCCTAGATTTTCACCTGATGGAAAAAAAATAATCATGAGTTTTGCAAAAGATGGTAAATCAGATATTTATACAATGAATTTAGAAACCCGTTTAGTTGAGAGAATAACAAATCACCCTTCAATTGATACATCACCTTCATATTCGCCAGACGGAAAATATATAACTTTTAATTCTGATAGAAGTGGTTACCAGCAAATTTATGTAATGAAAAATGACGGGAGCGATGTAAAAAGAATTTCATTTGGGAATGGTTTGTATGGAACACCAGTTTGGTCTCCTAGAGGTGATTTAATTGCATTTACGAAATTACATAAAGGAAAGTTTTATATTGGAGTGATGCGAACAGATGGAACTGGTGAAAGATTATTAACAGAAAACTATTATCAAGAGGCTCCATCTTGGTCACCTAATGGAAGAGTTTTAATATTTTATAGAGAAACAAAAACCAATTCTAAAGGTGAAGGTTTTTCTGCTAAATTGTGGTCTATTGATTTAACTGGTTATAATGAAAGATTGATCAAAACTGAAACAGACGCATCTGACCCATCTTGGTCGTCTTTATTAAGTAATTAATATCAATTTATCCTTAAATAACATGAAATTTCTTGATTTTTTTGGTTGAAACATTTAATTAGTTGTGAAAAAGATAGTATTTGAAAAAGCAGCAAGGAGCAAATTAATGAGATTAAACAAAATTTTAAAAAATGCGTTACTAGTTATTTCTGCTGGAATAATTTTAACAGCGTGTGCAACTAAAAAAGAGGTAGCTGTAGAGGCACCGAAAAAAGAAGAAACAAAAAAAGAAGAAACAAAAAAAGAAGAAGTAACTAAAATTGAAAAAATTGCAGGCCAAATGCAAGGTGATGTTTACATTGGAACTGATAGTGTAAAATATTTAGCAGATGGTGTTGCTGACAGAGTATTCTTTGCAACAAACGAATCTATATTAACAACAGCATCGCGAGAAACTTTAAGAGCCCAAGCTGCTTGGTTAAGAGCAAATTCTAACATTACTGTAGTCTTAGAAGGTCACGCAGACGAAAGGGGAACAAGGGAATATAACTTAGCACTAGGTGAAAGAAGAGCTAATGCTGCTAAAGATTATTTAATGACTTACGGCGTTTCATCTGACAGAATTACAGTAATCAGTTATGGTAAAGAGAGACCAGTTGATTCAGGTTCAAATCCTTTAGCTTGGTCGAAAAATAGAAGATCAGTAACTGTTAAAGCAAACTAAAGAATTTTTTAAAAAAGACCCTAAAAGTTTTTGGATTTTTAGGGTCTTTTTTTTGCCTTTATATAATCATATAAAAAACTAATGAGATCACTCTTCAGGTCAATTTTATTTAGTTTAATATTAATATTAAATTTTCTTTTTTCAGGAAATGCTTACTCAGATAATCACAATATTTATGAAATCTTAGATTTAATTAAAAAAGACTTAAAAACTCTTGAAAGGGCTGTTTACTCAGGTTCAATTGAAATTGAGGAAAATTCAAATAATGAAACAGTATCAAATCTTGACAATAACTCCGAAGATGTCTTGACAAGGCATTTGCTCAAGTTATCAGAGGTAGAAGAGCAGTTTAGAGAACTTACTAATAAGTTTGAGGAAATTAATTTTAAGCTTGATAAACTTTCAAATAGAGTATCCAAGCTACAGTCTGATAATCAGATAAGGTTTCAAGATATAGAAAATGATTTAAGTTCTGTTAATGTAATTGACAGTAATCAACAATTGAGTTCTGCACCTAAAATTGAAAAGCAAATACTTCCTGGAAGCTCACAACCACAAGACTTAGGCACAATTTCTTATAAAGATATGGAAACTTTAGAGAAGAACCAACAAATTCAATCGGTTGATACAACAGCTTCTATTGTAGAAGAAACTTTTCAAGCAGAAGATAAAATTTTACCAATAGATTTAACTCCAAAAGAACAATATGAATTTGCAACTAGCTTTTTAAAAGTTGGAGATTACAGCACAGCTGAAAGAGCTTTTAGAGAATTTGTCTTATCAAACCCTGAAGATGAATTGGCAGGTAGCGCTCAATATTGGTATGCTGAAACTTTTAGAATAAGACAACTTTATACTGATGCAGCTTCAGCTTATCTTGAAGGATATCAAAAATATCCAAAAGGTAAGAAAGCTCCAATAAATTTATTAAAACTTGGTGTTTCAATGGTACAAATTGGTGAAAAAGATCAGGGTTGCAAGATGATTAATGGTGTAGAGTTACAATATCCAAATGCAAACCAGTCTGTAATACA
>QCHC01000030.1 GCA_003279765.1 Pelagibacteraceae bacterium AG-390-M19
CAGTAAAAATTGGAGCTAAAGTATTATGGTTGCAACTTGGAATAAGAGACGAAAATGCCAAGCAACTAGTAGAAAAAAATAATATAGAATATGTAGAAAACAAATGTACCAAAATGGAATATCAAAAATTTTTTTTAAAAATAAGACAGGCTTTCCCAGTTTTGAGTAATTAATTTTATGAATAAAGTTTTAAAATTTTTAGACAGTACTTTTTTAGATTTAGGTCGACAATTTAAATGGACTTATTTACCTCCTTTGATGGTTTATGTTGCAGCTGGTATTTCTGGGTTAACTGGAATAGTTGGAACTTTTTTTGTTAAAGACTACTTAAATTTATCTGCAGCCTTTTTAGCTGGACTTGGGTTTTGGGCTGGAATTCCATGGGCATTAAAAATGCCTCTAGGACATTTAGTTGATCTTATATGGGAAAGAAAAAATTATATGGTTTACTTTGGTGCCTCCTTAATCGCATTAAGTTTACTTATTATGTATGGGCTTATAATTCATACAGAAGACATGTCAGAAATTTTCACCGTTGAGACATGGTTTGTAATTAGTGTAATTTTAGCTCCTGTTGGTTATGTAATTCAAGATGTCGTTGCTGATGCAATGACTGTTGAAGCTGTGCCACTAACCGATGAGAGTGGAAATGATTATAGTAAAGATCAAGTTAAGATCATGCATACTACAATGCAAACTCTTGGTCGATTTGCAATTATTGGTGGAACAGTTTTGGTAGCTTTGGTAAATGTAATTTTATTCAGAGATGTAGATAGCCTAGAACAAAATGCTAAAATTGCTCTATACGGTAAAATTTATATATATGCATTAGTTATCCCAGTTGTTTCAATCTTAGGAGTATTTTTAGCAAAATATTTAAGGAATAAACAAATTCAAAATTTAAAATCTAAAGGACTTGAACTTAAAGAGGAAAGAGGATCTGAGAAAACTAAAATTAATTGGTGGATACTCGGAGGAAGTTTAATATTTGTTATTTTCACTTTGTCTATTGGATCTTTCAAAGTTCCTTTTGCTCAAGAGATTGTTTTTATCGGTTCGGTTATCATAATTTTATTTTTGATGTTTAAACTCATCAAAGAGTTGCCAGAGAATTTGAGGTTAACAATTGTTGGTACTGCGGTAATTATCTTTATATTTAGAGCAATGCCTGGACCTGGGCCTGGTCTAACTTGGTTTGAAATTGATGAACTTGGTTTTAACGAACAATTTTTTTCAATTTTATCTTTACTAGCATCAATTTTAACATTGGCTGGAATAGTTTTATTAAGACCATTTATGGCTAATAACTCAATTGCAAAAATTATTGTTGTATTAAGTATAGCTGGAGCGGTTTTATTTTTACCAAGTGTTGGGATGTATTATGGATTTCATAACTGGACTGCCTCATTAACAGGAGGTGTAGTTGATGCTAAATTTATAGCGATACTTAATACAGCGCTAGAGTCTCCATTGGGACAAGTATCAATGATCCCATTATTAGCTTGGATTGCTAAAAATGCTCCCTCACATCTTAAAGCAACTTTTTTTGCAGTATTTGCCTCCTTTACAAATTTAGCTCTTTCAGCAAGTGCTTTAGGAACTAAATATTTAAATCAAATTTTTACAGTAACTAGAGAAGTAAAAGATAAAGTATCAGGCGAAATCCAAACTACTGCAGATTATTCGGAACTAGGCATATTATTAATAGTTGTAACTTTACTAACGCTCATTCTGCCTATTTTATTTGTCTATATAATTAACAATAGTAAGTACAAAACCTCAGAATAAATAATAATTTTATAGTTTTTTTGATTTTTTTTGTTAATTAAAAATTATGAAGAAAATTTTCTTAGTTTATGGTCATTACAATGAGAATTCTTTTAACGCGGCAATTAAAAATGAATTTATAAAACACTCCGAATTAAAAGGTAACAAAGTAGACGTTGTAGACTTATATAAAGAAAAATTTGATCCTGTATTTGCCGGAGAAGAGCCAAGTGCTGAAGTTTTAGATCATCGTAAGAGAATAGAGGAGTGCGATACAATTGTATTAGTTGCACCAATATGGAATTTTAGAATGCCAGCAATAGTTGAAGGGTGGATTGATAAAGTATTGGCACCACCTTGGGCATTTAGATTTAAACAACTTGTTGGAAACTATGGTTATCCAATTGGTAATTTAAGAAAAAAGAAAGCAGTAATTTTTTGCACTTATGGTTCACCAAGACTTGCAATCACTACGTTTTTTTTAAATTTACCCATTAGAAGATTGAAAAGAGGGGTATTTCACATGTGTGGCATATATAACATTACCTATCGAAGATATTTTGCAGTACCTTTTGTAAGCGACTCAAAAAGACAAGAGTTCTTAGATGATGTTAGAAAAACTGCGAATAATATTTAGTACTTTATTAATTCTCTTATTAACAACTGTTTATTCATATTCAGAGTTGATAAATCCAAACAAAAAAATTACTCCAAAAGAAGTTGTTGAAATTCAACTTAATGGTCTGAAACAAAATGATTTAGGATATAAAGACAGAGGGATAGAGCAAACTTGGACTTTTGCTCACCCTAACAATAAAAGAGTGACAGGTCCCCTAAGTAATTTTAAGTTAATGATTAAAGGAGCATCCTACAAAATGATGATTAATCACCTAAGTCATACAATCACAGAGGTTGGCAGTAGTGACAAATGGGCTCAATTTGAGGTTATCATATTAGATAAGGATAAGATTTATCATAAGTTCAATTGGCAGGTTGAAAAATATGCAGACGAAGGAGTTTTAAAAGATTGCTGGATGACCACAATGGTCTCAAGTCCAATTCCTCTTGGTAGCTCAATTTGATTATTATCAGATACATTTTTGTTTCGTTACTAATAAAAATTTAGTAGGAATCACGAAATGAAAACAAAAACTAAAGTCGTAGTTGTTGGTGGCGGAGTAGTAGGCGTAAGTGCTCTTTACCATTTAGCAAAAAAAGGTTGGTCTGATGTAGTACTCGTTGAAAGAAAAGAGTTAACTTCTGGTTCAACCTGGCATGCTGCAGGTTTATTGCCTTTGTTTAATATGAGTTACTCTGTAGGACAGCTCCATAAGTACGCGGTAAATCTTTATAAAACTTTAGAAGAAGAAACTGGAAAAAATGTTGGCTTTAGCGTTGTTTCAAATATTCGTTTAGCAAGCACAAAAGATAGAATGGATGAGTATCATCAGTACGCAGGTGTTGCTCGAACTATTGGTGTAGATGTTAAATTTTTGAAACCAGAACAGGTAAAAGAAATTTGGCCTCTGTGTCATACTGATGATTTAGTTGGAGCAATTCAACATCCAGAAGATGGATACATCCAACCTGCAGATTTAACACAAGCTTTAGCTACTGGTGCAAGAAATCGAGGAGCTGAGATTTATAGGAACACAACTGTTCTATCAATGAAACAAACAAAAGATGGATGGATTGTTGAAACAGATAAAGGATCAATTGAGTGTGAACATGTAATTTCTTGTTCCGGAAATTTTGCAAGACAAACTGGTGAAATGGTTGGATTAGATATTCCAGTCATCCCTGTTGAACATCAATACATCGTAACTGAACCGCATCCTGCAATTCAACAAAGAAAAAAAGATGGTTTACCAGAAATGGGAGTTTTAAGAGATAGTGATAGCAGATGGTATATGAGAGAAGAAGCAGGTGGATTAATATTAGGACCTTATGAAGATGGTGCACCAGCTTGTTATGTTGAGGGACCATCAAAGAATTCCGAATACGAATTATTTCAGGAAGATTTAGATAGATTAGCTCCACACATTGAAGGAGCAATACATAGAGTTCCTGCTTTTGGAGAAGTTGGAGTTAAGAAAGTTTATAACGGAGCAATTTGTTATACACCTGATGGAAATCCAATTGTAGGACCTGCCTGGGGACTAAAGAATTTTTGGATTAATGAAGGTCATAGTTTTGGAATAACTGCTGCAGGCGGTGCTGGTTGGCAACTTGCTGAATGGATTGTAGATGGAGAACCTACAATCGATATGTTGGGAGTTGAACCAAGACGATATGGAAACTATGCAACTAAATCTTATTTGAAAGCTAAAAATGAAGAGGCGTACAGTCATGTATTTATAGTGCACTATCCAGATGAAGAAAGACCGGCAGCTAGACCCTTAAGAACAGCTCCATGTTATGAAAGAATGAAAAATTTAGGTGCAGTCTTTGGTCAAAAATTTGGATGGGAAAGACCTAACTTTTTTGCAACAGATGGAATGGAGCAAAAAGACGATTGGTCATTTAGAAGATCAAAATGGTTTGATGCAATTAAAAAGGAATGTCAAAATGTAAAAAAAAATGTTGGTCTTTTAGATATGACTGCTTTTGCAAAATGCAGAATAAGAGGACCTAAAGCAGAAGAGTTTTTAGACTATTTAGTTGCCAACAAACTTCCAAAAAAAATTGGAAGAATAAACTTGTGTCATGCATTAAATACTAAAGGTGGTGTGCATTCAGAATTTACAATTATGAAAGAGGCTGAGAATAGTTATTATTTAGTATCAGCTGGAGCAAATTTAAGATTAGACCATGATTGGATACAAAAATGGATGCCAGATGATGGGTCTGTAATTTTTGAAGATTTAACTAATAGCACAGGTGTATTGGTGATAGCTGGTCCTAAAGCTAGACAGCTAATGCAAAAAGTTTCAACTGATGACTTTTCAAATGAAAATTTTAAGTGGCTTACTGCAAAAAACGTGAATGTAGGGTATGCACCAGTTAATGCTATGAGAGTAAATTTTGTTGGTGAACTTGGCTGGGAACTTCATCATCCAATTGAATATCAAAATCATATTTTCGATAAATTAATGGAAGCTGGTAAAGATTTAGGAATTAAACCATTTGGTATCAGAGCAATGAATAGTTTAAGAGTAGAAAAATCTTACAAACTAGTTGGAACAGAATTATCGATTGAATATTCTCCATATGAATCAGGACTAGATAGATTTATTCATCCAAATAAAGGAAACTTTATTGGTTTAGAGGCACTTAATAAATGGAGAGAAAAAGGTTTTGATAACAAGTTGGTAACTTTAGAAGTTCACAATACTAAAGATGCAGATGTTTTGGGAAACAACCCTATATTTAAAGACGGTAAAGTGGTTGGAAGAGCAACAGGTGGTGAGTTTGGATTTAGATTAGATAAATCAATTGCTCTTGCAATGGTAAAACCTGATTGTTCTAATGTGGGCGACAAATTACAAGTTGATATATTAGGTGAAATGTATGACGCTACGGTTCTAGATGAAAGTCCATACGATTCAGAAAATAATTTATTGAGAGCTTAATGAAAATCCTAGTAGCAGTAAAAAGAGTTATTGATTACAACGTTCAAATCAGAGTTAAAGAAGATGGTACTGGTGTTGTTACAGACAACGTAAAAATGTCAACTAATCCACCAGATGATAATGCAATAGAAGAAGCGGTGAAAATTAAAGAAGCAGGAAAGGCAACAGAGGTGGTTGCAATTACTGTCGGTGAAGAAAAAGCTCAAGAAACTGTTAGAAAGGCTTTAGCAGTTGGTGCAGATAGAGGAATTCATGTCAAAGCAGATGGAATACTAGAACCATTAGCTGTTTCAAAAATTTTACAAAAGGTTGTTGAAAAAGAAAAACCAGATTTAGTTTTTATGGGAAAACAAGCAATTGATGATGATTGTAATCAAACAGGTCAAATGTTGAGTGCATTATTAAATTGGCCGCAAGCAACTTTTGCATCAAAGATTGATGTAAAAGATAACAAACTAGAAGTTACTAGAGAAATTGATGAGGGACTTGAAACGATTGAAATAAATGTTCCTGCTATTGTAACTTGTGATCTAAGATTAAACGAACCACGATACGCTTCTCTTCCAAATATTATGAAAGCAAAGAAAAAACCAATAGAAGAAATTGCTGCATCTGACCTAGGTGTTGATACTTCTCCAAGGGTAGAGCAAATTAAAGTAGAAGAGCCACCAAAAAGAAAAGCAGGTATTAAAGTGGCTAATGTAGCAGAATTAGTTCAAAAATTAAAAAATGAAGCAAAGGTAATATAATGGCAGTTTTACTTATAGCCGAACATAACAATAAAGAGTTAAGACCATTTACATTAAATGCTGCTACAGCAGCTTCACAAATTGACAATGATGTTCATGCGTTATTAATTGGAAATAATAGTGCTGAGGCAGCAAAACAACTATCAGAACTTCCAGTAATTAAAAAAGTGTTAAGCGTTGAAGCCCCACACTATGAAAATTTTACAGCAGAAAATTTTGCTCCAGTTGTGGTTAAGTTAGCAGAAAATTATTCCCATATTATTTGTTCAGCAAATACATTTGGTAAAAATTTAATGCCAAGGATTGCAGCTCATCTTGATACTTCACAAGTTAGCGACATTATAAAAGTAATATCATCTGATACTTTTGTTAGACCAATTTATGCCGGAAATGCTTTTGCAACAGTCAAAAGTAATGATGCTAAAAAATGTGTTACAATAAGACCTACTTCATTTGATCCTTGTGAAAGTTCAGGGGGTTCAGCGCCAATTGAGAAAATTGATGCTGCTGAGGAATTTTCAAATACAAAATTTATAAAAAGAGAAGAAATTAAATCTGACAGACCTGAGCTTGGAACTGCAAGAATTGTTGTATCAGGTGGAAGAGGAATGCAAAGTGGAGATAACTTTAAATTAATTACAGAGATTGCTGACAAACTAGGTGCAGCAATTGGAGCATCGAGAGCAGCAGTTGATGCAGGTTATATAAGTAATGATCACCAAGTTGGACAAACCGGAAAAGTTGTTGTGCCAGATTTATACATAGCTGTTGGAATATCAGGAGCAATTCAGCATTTAGCAGGTATGAAAGAGAGTAAAGTTATAGTTGCAATTAATAAAGATGGTGAAGCACCAATTTTTAGT
>QCHC01000031.1 GCA_003279765.1 Pelagibacteraceae bacterium AG-390-M19
TAAAGAGGCAATGCCTGATGCAATTGTTGAAATTCAAGATTTAGCAGGCGATGGAAATCATTATTCAGCAACTGTTACTTCTTCTCATTTTTCAGGAAAAAGTAAAATTGAACAACATAAAATGGTATATAATTCTCTAAAAGGAAGAATGGGAAATGAATTACATGCCCTAGCAATTAAAACAAAGGAACAATAATGGATGAAAACATAAAAAATATAATTCAAGATCATATAGACAATAATGAAGTTTGTTTGTTTATGAAAGGAACACCTGATGCTCCGCAGTGCGGTTTTTCAATGGCAGTAACAAATATGTTAAAACTTCTAGAGGTAAACTTTCATAGTGTAAATGTTTTAGAAGATCAAAATATTAGAGAAGGAATTAAAGTTTACAGTGATTGGCCAACAATTCCACAATTGTATATTAAAAAAGAATTTGTTGGTGGATGTGATATCGTAAAAGAAATGTACGAAAATGGAGAACTAAAAAAAGTTCTAGAAGATAAAGGTATTAATTATAAAAATTAAATTAATTTATCATTACTAGTATTAAAACTAATATTAAAACTATAAACAGTGAGGCTATTTTATTTTTTCTTATAAAGTAACTAAAATATTTTTTTATTATTGAAAAGAAAATAGGTTTTTTTGCTTTTACAATAAAATCTCTAAATTCATAATTTATTTCATTTTCCCAATAAAGTTCTAAAACTAAACTACTTCTAAAATTTTTTCTCAAAGAATTAAATAAAACTCCATGTGTTATAAATGGTTCAATTAATTGTTTTTTATTTTCAACTAATAAAACTTTCTCGACATCATCAAATTTGAACATCCATTTATGATCATCACTACTATTTGTTGAAAGAACAATATTATCTTCTAACATTGATGGAAGCTCAATATATCCTTGTCTAGATATTCTTTTTAGTTCACTTATAAAAAAAGACACATCTTCTACATGCTCTATTACATGGCTGGCATAAACAAAATCAAATTGGTTATTTGAAAATGGTAGAGTTTTGTCTTTAATTAAAACAAATTTTTTATCTTTTTTTTCATAAAATTTAGAAAAATTCTGAACATCAGCAACTGTTTGTGCAAATTCAACTGGTGCTATATTGCATCCAATATCTAAAATTTTCCAATTATTTTGATTTTTTTTTAAAATTTTAAGAACATGCTCTCTAGATGTTCTTTGTATCATTTGTTATCTTGAATAATATTCAATAACCAAGTTAGGTTCCATGATTACTGGATAAGGAACTTCTTCAAATTTTGGAACCCTTACGAATTTTAATTTTTTATTTTTCTCATCCATTTGGATGTACTCAGGTGTTTCTCTTTCTTTATTCGCTAATGCTATATCAATAATTGCTAATTGTTTAGATTTGTCTCTAATTTCAATAGAGTCTTCCTCTTTAACTAGATAACTTCCAATATTTACTTTCTTACCATTAACTCTTACATGGCCATGATTAATTAACTGTCTAGCTGAGAAAATGGTAGTTGCAAATTTTGCTCTATAAATAACTGCATCTAATCTTCTCTCTAAAAGACCAATTAAATTTTCGCCAGTATCGCCTTTAAGCATAACTGCTTTTTTATAGATATTTCTGAATTGTTTCTCATTAATATTTCCGTAGTAGGCTTTTAATTTTTGTTTAGCTTGTAGCTGAATTCCATAATCTGAAGGCTTAGATGTTTTTGTTTGACCATGTTGACCAGGTCCATAAGCTCTAGTATTAAAGGGACTTTTTGGTCGACCCCATAGGTTAACCTTTAATCTTCTGTCTACTTTATGTTTAGAGTTTAATCTTTTTTGTCATTTAATAGTGGGCTTTATAAACTTACTCTTACTTTTGTCAATCAACGTTTTTTACCTAAACTTGCAAATACGCCAGATAAAATACGTGTTTCTTTTGTTGATAATTCCATTCTGAAAAAGATATTTCTTAAGTTTTCGAGCATTATTGGCTTTTTATCTTTTGATTTGAAGAAATTAATATCTTCCAGATTCTTAATACATAAATTTGCCATAGAAACTATCTCTTTTTTTGAGGCTGACTTCACTTTATTTGATTTATTAAAAGAGGACACCTTTGAATTAATGATGTTTGAAACATATTGAGCAATTATTATTAGACTGTGAGAAAGGTTTAATGATTTAAAATCAGGATTTGTAGGAATTTGAAGAGTGTAATTAGCATAACTAATTTCATTATTAGACAAACCTGATGCCTCTGATCCAAACAAGAAAGCAACTTTTTTTTTATAATTAATTTTTTTTAAATCTTCTAATTGAATGTGCTTTACATTTTTATTTCTAAATCTCGCAGATGTTGCAATAACAGTATCTATATTCTTTAAAGACTTTTCTAAATTTTCATAATTCTTTGCTTTGTTAATAATATTTTTAGCACCAACAGAAGTCGCTAAAATTTTATCGTTAGGAAATATTGGTTTGGGATCAATAACTATTAATTTTTGAAAATTGAAATTTTTCATTCCTCTTGCGCAAGCTCCGATATTTTCTGAAAGCTGAGGTTTATGTAAAATGAAAGAAATATTGTTAACAGACATTAATCGATACCATGATTTCTGTTATAACTAGAAATAGAAGATGGTTTAATATCGTTTAAATATTTATGATCTACAGTCCAAATTGAAACTTTTAAAGGATGGCATTTTGCGATATCAGAAGAATGTTCAGATCCACAATCACCTCCTGGACAAGCGGAAAGAGCTCCCAATAAATCTGTTTCAGCAAAAAATTCTAAATAATCCCCTGGTCTAACTGGACTTGCTTTCATAAAATACTGCTTGGTGTCGTTAGTAAAACCAGTTAGCATAAATACATTTAATACATCATGAATAATTTTTTCAGCATGATCTAATTTAACATTCTTTTCTTTAACTAATGCTCTTGTTAAATTTGAATGACAACAATAATGATAATCATTATCACTTAAAAGTTTTGAAGTATAAGGATCACATCTAGTCCCGATTACATCATGTACAGAGCCACCGTCTTTATCATAATCATACCAATCTAAAGTATCCCAAGTTATTGTTGCTAAAGATCTAAGGTATGGAAAACTACTGAACATTTTATCTCCAACTGAAAGATGAGTTCCATATAAAGCTCGTGTTTTTCCTGAATAAAATTTTTCTTCTAAATTATTTAAATTAAATAAGTTTAAATCTCCTACTTGTGGGCCATCTAGACTTTCAATTCTAAAAAACTCACCAAATTTTACCTCGAATGTTTTTGCGTCCCTTGGAGGAATAATTACTTCATCTTTTTTAACCAAATGCTCTCTTGCGGAATGTAGAATACTTAAATTATTATCTTCGATAGTATTATTTGGATAACAGATGATAGGTTTGGCCCCTATTCTACTATCAATATCTGATGGTTTTTCTGAAAATTTTTTAATTTTCATTTTTATAAACTTCCAGGCGCTTTATCCTTAAATAATTTATAATCTAAACTATCTACTAAAGCTTTGAATGAAGCATCAATTATATTAGGTGATACTCCAATTGTGAACCAGTTTACTCCTTTAGAGTCTGTACTTTCAATACTAACTCTAGTAACGGCTTCCGTACCTGTGTTTAAAATTCTAACTTTATAGTCAACAAGTCTCAAATCTTTCAAATACTCTGAATATTTAGCAAGTTTATTTACATTCTTTCTTATTGCATTATCTAAAGCATTAACAGGTCCATTTCCTTGTCCTTCACATAAAATTTTGTCTCCATCCACTTCTAATTGAGCTTTAGCATATGATATAATCTCTCCTGTTTTGTCTTTCTTTACAGAAACATCGTATTCATTGATTGATATATATCTTGGTATTTCACCCATTAATCTTCTTGCTAATAATTCAAAAGATGCGTCTGCACCATCATAACTATATCCAATGAACTCTCTGTCTTTAACTTCATCTAATAGTTTTTTTATTTTTGGGTCACTTTTTTCAACATTAATACCAATTAAATTTAATCTAGACATTATGTTTGATTGTCCTGATTGATCTGAAACTACAATATTTCTAGAGTTTCCAACTTCTTTAGGGTCGATGTGCTCATAAGTTTTAGGATCTTTTTGAACTGCAGATACATGCATTCCACCTTTGTGTGAAAAAGCTGAGGCACCAACATAGGGTAAATGTTTATTAGGTTTTCGATTTAATATTTCATCTAATAATCTTGAGCATTGAGTTAAATTTTTTAAATTTTCTCTTTTAATACTAAGTTCAAATTTATCTGTAAAATCTTTCTTTAAGAAAAATGAGGGAATTAATGACATCAAGTTTGCATTACCACATCTTTCGCCTAAACCATTTATAGTTCCTTGAACTTGTCTTGCTCCTGCTTGAACCGCTGCAAGACTATTAGCTACTGCATTTTCAGTATCATTATGAGCGTGTATTCCTAAATTTTCTCCTGGAATATGCTTGCTCACTTCAGTTACAATTTTAGAAATTTCATGTGGAAGTGTTCCACCGTTAGTATCACACAATACAATCCATCTTGCTCCATTATCATAAGCAGATTTTAAGCAAGACAACGCATATTCTGGATTTGATTTATATCCGTCAAAAAAATGCTCGGCATCAAACATAAATTCTTTACCTGATTTAACAATATGCTTGGTGCTTTCACTTATGTTGGTTAAATTTTGTTCATTGGTAACTCCTAAAGCAACTTTAACTTGAAAATCCCATGATTTTCCAAATAAACAAACAGCTGAACTTTTTGAATTAATTAATGACGATAACATTGGGTCATTTTCTGCACTATGCTCTTACAAATCCTCAAGACTTCATTTAAAAAAACTTCCAACAAAAGGAAAAAAAGTTATTCAAGGACCAGGGGAAAACGCTGGTGTTATTGATATTGAAGATAATGATGCCATAGTATTTAAAATTGAAAGCCATAACCACCCATCCTTTATAGAGCCCTATCAAGGTGCAGCAACTGGTGTTGGTGGGATTATGAGAGATGTATTTACAATGGGTGCAAGACCTATTGCGAACTTAAACTCTATTCATTTTGGTTCACCTCAACACAAAAAAACCAAAAATCTTTTAAGAGGTGTAGTTCATGGAATTGGAGGATATGGAAATTGTATGGGTGTTCCAACAATTGCAGGACAAACAAGTTTTGACAGCTCATATAATGGAAATATCTTAGTCAACGCAATGACCTTGGGTTTGGTCAAAAAAAGATAAGATATTTTACTCAAAAGCAGCCGGTTTAAATAAGCCAGTTATTTATGTTGGGTCAAAAACAGGAAGAGATGGAATTCATGGAGCCAGTATGGCTTCAGCAAGCTTTGATGACAAAATAGAGGAAAAGAAACCCACTGTACAAGTTGGAGATCCATTCACTGAAAAACTTTTACTGGAAGCTTGTCTAGAATTAATGGCCGGAGACTCAATTATAGCTATTCAAGATATGGGTGCAGCCGGATTAACCTCATCAAGTATTGAAATGGCATCAAAAGGAAATCTTGGAATTGAAATAAATCTAAACAAAGTTCCTTGTAGAGAGTCTAAGATGACACCCTATGAAATTATGCTTTCAGAAAGCCAAGAAAGAATGTTGATTGTTTTAGAAAATGGAAAAGAAAAACAAGCAAAAAAAAATATTTGATAAATGGAATTTAGATTTTGCAGTAATTGGTAAAACAACTAATTCAAAAAAAATACAACTTTACTTTGACGATGAAATGGTAGCAGATATTCCAGTAGATACATTGGTTGAAAACTCACCTATGTATGACCGTAAATGGAAAAAAGCAAAGTTACCTAAAAAAAATAAAATTAAAAAAGAGGATTTAAAAAATTTTAAAATTATAGATGTTCTGAAAAAAGTTCTAGCAAACCCAAATATTTGTAACAAAGAATGGATTTGGCAACAGTATGATCATACAGTGATGGGAGATACTATTCAAAAACCAGGTGGAGATGCTGGTGTTGTAAGAGTTCATGGAACAAATAAAGCTGTTGCTGCATCAGTAGATTCGTCTGCAGTTTATTGTTGGGCCCACCCTCTTACTGGTGGAAAACAAGTTGTTTGCGAAAGTTTTAGAAATTTAATAGCTGTTGGAGCAAAACCTATAGCTATTACAAATTGTTTAAATTTTGGAAGCCCTGAAAATGAGGAAAATATGGGTGAGTTTGTTGAATGTGTTCAAGGAATTGGTGAAGCAAGTGAATATTTAAAATTCCCAGTAGTTTCAGGAAATGTTTCTTTTTACAATCAAACTAAAGATGAAGGAATTAAACCCACTCCTGCTATTGGAGGTGTTGGTTTAATAAAAGATTATAACAAAATGATCACTATGGATTTTAAAAAAATTGATAATGTAGTTTTAGTAATTGGAAAGACAGAAGGTCATTTAGATCAAAGTTTATTTGCAAGAAATATTTTAGATGAAAAAAACGGTCCTCCACCTGAAATAAATCTATTTAATGAAAAAAATAATGGAGAAACTTTATTAAAAATTATTGAAAACAACCTCATTAAAAGTGCTCATGATGTTTCTTTGGGTGGTATTATTACTGCGGTAGCTAAAATGTGTATCAAAGGTAAAAAAGGAATTAATCTTAAAAAACCAAAATATTTAATTAATGAAATGGAGTATTTCTTTGGTGAAGATCAAGGACGTTACATTATTGAGGTTAGTAAAAACGATTTAAAGAAAGTAACAGATATTTTGAATAAAAATGCAGTTCATTTTGACGAA
>QCHC01000032.1 GCA_003279765.1 Pelagibacteraceae bacterium AG-390-M19
GCTTCCTTGCCTTCAATTTCAATTATTGCTTTCGAATGCGATATGTCTGTTACTGCAAATTCATTATTATTAAATTTTTGCTCTATTTCATTTAAAATATCTTTTTTCTTGGAAACTAAGAGCCAATTTCTTGGACCATTCCAAAGTATTCTTGTGCTATCATTGGAACTAACTAGTGAAGGATTGTCTCTTAAATTTAAACCATCTATCTGCATGTTGTCTAATGATAAGTTTGAACTTTTATACTGAACTATCTGTACAATTAATAAATTAGTAGTTTCAGATATTAAAAGTAAATTTTTATCATCTTTACCTTCAAAATCTCCAAATTGACCTTTTGCATGCACATTATTTAAAGCTGAAATTAAACTCATGATCTAACTCTTTCTCCTTTTGGATCGACATAATGTGATGAAACTATTTCTACTGGAATAACTTTGTTTTTTAATGGAGACATTACAAATAATTTTTCTCCAATCATATTTTTTCCATCTTTTAATATTGCTAGTGAAAATGGATTATCATGCTCAACACTCCAACAAGAGGCTGAGATATGACCTAATTTTTTATTCGGCAAAGGAGCGTTAGCGTCTTTAACTAAGTGTGAACCTTCTGGAATACTAGTTTTTTTATCCAATGGAACAACGCCTACAATTCGCTGTCTATCCTCAGCTACAAAAGCTGCTCTCTGTAATGATCTTTTTCCAATAAAATCTTTCTTTTTACTCAATAACCCTTCTAATGCATTATCGTAAGGAATTGTTCTTCCATCTAATTCAGAACCTGCAACATGCCCCATTTCAATTCTAAGTGTAGACAACGCTTCGGTTCCATATGGTTGAATTTTAAATTCTTCTCCAAGTTCAATTATTTTTTCCCACATAAATCTTCCGTTATCAGACTCAACATTAACTTCGTAAGCTAATTCACCTGAGAATGAAATTCTGAAGATTCTTGCTTTAACACCAAATAAATCACCCTCGACATATCCCATAAACGGAAGCCCTTCTTTAGAAACATCAGTTTTAGGAAACAATTTCTGTAATAACTCTCTTGATTTAGGACCAGCTATGGCAGCTCCTGCCCATTGCTCGGTTGTTGAAACTACATTTACATTAAGTTCAGGCCAAACAAGTTGCAAATAATATTCCAAATGCGAAAGCACATTGGCTGCTTGAGCAGTAGTTGTTGTCATGTGATAGTGGTTTTCTGAAATTCTAGTAGTTGTACCATCATCCATTACTATTCCATCTTCTCTTAACATCACTCCATATCTTGCTTTTCCAACAGGTAACTTCAACCATGCATTTGTGTATACTCTGTTTAAAAATTCTGCAGCATCAGGACCCTTAACATCAATTTTACCAAGTGTTGTTACGTCACAAACACCAACGTTTGTTCTTACATTTTTAGCTTCTCTTTTTGATGCTTCTATCAAAGTTTCGTTTCCTCTTTTATAATATCTTGGTCTTAACCAAACTCCTGCATCAACAAAAACAGCGTTATGCTCTTCATGCCAATTGTGAATTGGAGATTTTCTAGTGGGTTTTGAATGCTTTCCTACTTCTCTACCAACAATAGCACCTATAGAAATTGGAGTATAAGGAGGTCTAAAAGTTGTATGACCGACAGATGGAACAACTTTATTTTCAATCTCAGATACTAATTGTAGTCCATTTAGATTACTTGTTTTTCCTTGATCTGTTGCCATACCTAAAGTGGTATATCTTTTTACATGTTCAATTGATCTATAACCTTCTCTTAAGGCAATCTCTACATCAGAAACAGCAACATCATTTTGAAAATCTAAAAATCTTTTATAACTTTTTCCTTTTGGTAATGGAACGCACCAAAACTTATCATGTTTAGAATATTTTTTTTCAACTACGTTTGGAATAGATACCTCATTATCTTTTTCTGTAATTTTTTTTGATAATTCTTTCCCTTTTTCAAATGATGTTTTTAAAGTTTCTTCTAGAGTAAATACACCATTAGCAGCTCCCAAAGTTGTTTCATTTTGTTTTGAAACTCCAGGAACAAACGCATCTATCTCTTCATTAAATTTAGTTTTATTTCCTGATTGTGATGCTAAATGAATTGTAGGTGTCCAAAATCCAGAAACACATATGCAATCACAATTTATATTTTCTATTTTGCCAAGTGTTTTCTTATCTTCAGAAATAGTTGCTACATCAGCTGATTTTACTTTTTTATAACCTTGTGCCGCAACTACCACATAAGAATTTTTAATATTAATTCCTAAATTTTTAGCTTCATCGATAATTTCTGATTGTGGATTTGATCTTGAGTCTAAAACTATAGGATCAACTCCATGTTTTTTAAATTCAATTGCAGTTTCATAGCCGCTATCATTATTTGTAAATACCAAAGGTTTCTTTCCTACTAACACACCGTAAACTTTTAAATATTCTTTAGCTGCAGATGAAAGCATTACTCCAGGAGTATCATTGTTTCCAAAAACAATTGGTCTCTCAATTGAACCAGATGAAATTAGAACTTCCTTTGCTCTGATGTACCAAAGTCTTTTATTTGGATGATATTTTTTAGTTTCAGGTAAATGATCACTAACTTTTTCAGACATTACCAACATGTTGTGATCATAGTATCCAAAAACTTGAGATCTATTTTTTACAGTTACATTTGGCATCTCTTTCAATTCTGAAATAATTCCGTCTGCCCAATCTTTTCCTGATTGATTACCAATATTCACATCACTAGTTAATAATGAACCACCGTATCTTGGTTTATCTTCAGCTAAAATAACTTTGGCTCCATTTTTGGCTGCAGAATACGCACTCGCTAAACCTGATGGTCCAGAACCAGCAATTAAAAGATCGCAGTACTCATATTTATGCTCGTATCTTTCTTTGTCATGTTTTGTTGAGGCTACACCTAATCCAGCTGCTTTTCTTATAAATGGCTCATAAATTTTGTACCAAAAGCTTTTTGGCCACATAAAAGTTTTGTAATAAAATCCAGCAGGTAAAAATATTTTTAAAAAATTATTTATTGCTCCAATATCAAAGTTGACACTTGGCCAACAATTAACGCTGCTTGCTTCAAGTCCTTCAAATAATTCTTGTTCTGTTGCCTTAATATTTGGCTCCGTTTCACCATTTCTATAAAGTTGAACAACTGCATAAGGTTCATCAACTCCTGCACCAAAAAACCCTCTAGGTCTATGATATTTGAAGCTTCTACCAACCAAATGAACTCCATTTGCCAATAAAGCTGAAGCCAATGTATCACCGTCATAACCAAAATAAGTGACACCATTGAACTTAAAAGAAATTTTTTTATTTCTATTTATTAAGCCACCTGTTTCTATTCGATAACTCTGAGCCATTAAGCAATTTCTTCGTTAGCTTTATAAGTTTTAAAAATTTCATGGCTTGCAGTATCTCTTTCAACTTTAATCCACTGTCTACAACCAGATAAATGCTGCCAAAGTTCTAAATGTTTTCCTCTAGGACTTACTCTGTTATATACGAAATTATCCCATTCTTGATCTGTAACTTCTTTATTCAGTTCTGGTCTTTTAACAGTAGCGTCTCCACCATAAGAAAATTCATTTTGAGATCTCATTCCACAATGTGGGCATTTAATATGTAACATTTATGAAATCCAAGTTTTTGTACCAAGACCTTTTTCATCAATAAGATGACCAGTGCTAAATCTGTTCAAGCTGTATCCTGCATTTAATTCATGAACTCTATCTTGAGCAATGGTATGTGCAAATGTCCATCCTGATGCTGGAGTTGCTTTAAAACCTCCGTAACACCATCCGCAATTTAAATAAAGACCTTCAATATGAGTTTTATCAATTATTGGTGAACCATCCATTGACATGTCCATGATCCCACCCCAAGTTCTTAGCATTTTTAATTTGCTTAAAAATGGCATCATTGCAATTCCTTCAGTTAAAACATGTTGTAATGTAGGAAGGTTGCCTCTTTGAGCGTAACTATTGTAACCATCAAGGTCTCCACCCATTACCATTTCACCTTTATCTGATTGACTAATATAAAAGTGACCTGCACCAAAAGTTACAACTTTATCTAAAACTGGTTTCACTGGTTCAGAAACACAAGCTTGTAAAAGATGCGTTTCAATTGGCAAAGTCATATTTAATTTTTCAGCTAAAATATTTGTGCTACCTGCAACGCATAGACCAACTTTTTTTGCTTTAATATTTCCTCTAGATGTTCTGATCCCTTTTATTTTTCCTGCAGAAACATCAAAACCTGTGACCTCGCAATTTTGAATTATATCTACTCCCATCGAGTCAGCTTGACGTGCATAACCCCAAGCAACTGCATCATGACGAGCAGTTCCAGCACTTGGCTGCATCAATCCACCAAAGATTGGAAACCTTACGTTATCTGAAAAGTCAGCCATTGGAATTATTTCTTTTACCTCTTCTCTATTTAAAAGAACTGCATCAATTCCATTTAATCTCATCGAATTTCCTCTTCTTGCATATGCATTCATTTGTGCATCTGAGTGTGCGAGATTAATAATTCCTCTTGGAGAAAACATTACATTGTAATTTAAGTCCTGACTCATTTTTCTCCACAAATCCATTCCAAACTCACTGAAGAGACCATTTTCGTCATGCATATAATTTGATCTTATAATCGTAGTGTTACGTCCAACGTTTCCACCACCAATCCAACCTTTTTCAATGATTGCTACTTTTGTAATTTGATGTTCTTTAGCAAGATAATATGCTGTAGCTAGACCATGGCCTCCGCCCCCGATGATAACAACATCGTATTCCTCTTTAGGATTTGGATCTTTCCAAGCTAAATCCCAATTTTGATGACCTGTTAGTGCATTTTTAACTAAGCTAAAAATAGAATACTTTTGCATATGCAAATTTTATATTAATGAATTTAAATAGTTCTTATTTTTTTTATATATATTTTTTAGAAGTTTCCAAAAATGTCAAAAAAGGATAAGAAGTCAGCAGTTAAATATTTTATAATTTAAAGGATTATTAATGAGTGAAATAAAATCAGATATTCAAATAGCTAGAGAAGCTAAAATGCAACCAATAAATGATGTTTTAGATAAAATTAATGTCCCCGATGAAAGTACTGCTTTCAGCCCTATGGGTCGTCATATTGCAAAGATTAACTTGGAATATTTAAATACACTCAAAGATAAACCAGACGGTAAATTAATTTTGGTTACTGCAATTACACCTACGCCAGCTGGTGAGGGTAAAACAACTACTTCTGTTGGCTTGCATGATGGATTAAATAAAATAGGTAAAAAATCAATTGTTTGTTTGAGAGAACCAAGTCTTGGTCCTTCTTTTGGAATGAAAGGTGGAGCTGCTGGTGGAGGGTACGCTCAAGTTGTGCCAATGGAACAAATTAATTTACATTTCACTGGAGATTTTCATGCAATTACTTCTGCACATAATTTATTATCAGCACTAATAGACAATCATATCTATTGGGGAAATAAATTAAACATTGATGTTAGAAGAGTTGTCTGGAAAAGAGTTATGGATATGAATGATAGATCTTTAAGATCAATAGTCGTAGATCTTGGGGGTGTTGCAAATGGATATCCTAGACAAGATGGTTTTGATATTACTGTTGCCTCTGAAATAATGGCTATATTTTGCTTAGCAGTTGACTTGGAGGATTTAGAA
>QCHC01000033.1 GCA_003279765.1 Pelagibacteraceae bacterium AG-390-M19
ATGCGAAGAACTAATTGAAGCTGGAAAAGAATTTAATATCAAACCCTTTGGTGGAAGAGCATTAATGTCGATGAGACTTGAGAAAAATTGGGGAGCCTGGACATTAGATTATAGACCAGATTTTACTGCTAAAGAAACAGGATTAGATGTTTTTATAAATTGGGATAAAGAATTTATTGGTAAAGAGAGCGCGCAAAAGGAAAACTCTTCAAACAAACTTATACCTTTAATTGTTGAAACCAATGATATTGATGTAACAAATAATGAGGCAGTTATGAATGGAGAACAAAGCATAGGTTACGTTACCTCAGGTGGTTTTGCACATTTTGTAAACAAGAGTGTTGCTTTTACTTTTGTTGATCAGGATAAAATTAAATCTGAAAATAAAGTTCAAGTAGAGATAAATGGAGATTTATTTAATTGCTCAATTATTAAAGAACCACTTTATGATCCAAGTGGTCAAAAAATGAGAAGTTAATGGCACAAAAAGACGTAGGAAATAAAATTCCAATTTACAAACTTAAAACGACTGATGAAGTAATGAAATATTACGATGAGTGGGGTGATAAAGATAAATACAATAAAGATATGGTCGACTGGAATTATACTGGCCCTAAAGAAACTGTAGCAACCTTTAATAAATATGAAACAAATAAAGATATTTTAATATTTGATGCAGGCTGCGGGACTGGACTAGTTGGATTAGAATTAAAAAAATTTGGATTTAAAAATTTTCATGGTGCAGATCTTTCTCAAACTTTATTAGACACAATTCCAAAAGATCTTTATCATAAATTAGTTAAAGTTGATTTAAACCAACCAATAGAAGCTGAGGATAATTTTTATGGTGGAGTGATGTGTGTTGGTACTTTTACATTTGGCCATGTAAAACCAAATGCATTAGATGAGTTTATAAGAATAACAAAACCAGGTGGATTAATTTGTTTTACTATAAATGAAGGTATTCACGAAGAGTATGGTTTTGATAAAAAAATTGATATACTCAAAGATGATAAGAAATGGGAAGAAGTAGAATTTTTTAAATCTGATTATATTGCAAGTAAAGATGTTAATGCATGGTTGGGATTATATAGGGTAATATGAGGTTTAGTAGAAAAATAGCTCCAGAATTTAAACCAAGACAAAATTTTATAACCAAAAAAAGATTAAGAGAAGATGAAATTGATTTTGATAAATTAAGATCATACCGCTTAGATCGAGTTAAGAAAGAATTAGAAAAAAATAATTTAGAAGCTTGTATTTTATTTGATCCAGTTAATGTTCGATATGCTTTAGACACTTTAAATATGAGTGTTTATAATATGCATAATCTTACCAGATATTGTTTTGTACCAGTTAACGGCCCAGTAATTCTTTACGAATATTTTAATTGTGAAAAATTATCTGAAGGATTAAATCTTATAGATGAAATTAGGCCAGCAATAACCTGGGATTATTTTAGTAATGGTGATCAATCAGAAGCCCAACTTAAAAAATGGATTAATGAGGTAAAAGATTTATCTAATTCATATTTCAAATCAAAAAAGATAGCAATTGACGTTTTAAATGGACCCGCTGTTACTGCTTTAGATAAAGAGGGTATAAAAGTTGTTGACGCAAAATTAATCCTTGAACAGGCAAGATTAATTAAATCCTCAGAGGAAATTAAATGTATGCGATCAGCAATAGATGTTGCGGAAATGGGTATTCTTAAAATGAGAGAACAGTTAAAACCAGGAATGACTGAAAATGAATTATGGTCAATTTTACATCAAACAAATATTGAGAATTATGGTGAGTGGATTGAATGTAGAATTTTATCTTCAGGGGAGAGAACTAACCCATGGATGCAAGAATGTAGTAATAAAATAATTCAGGATGGAGAAATTGTTTCATTTGACACAGATATGGTTGGCCCTTATGGATATTGTGCTGACATTTCAAGAGCGTTTGTTGTTGGTAACAAATTTAATGACGAACAAAAAAAGCTATATTCAATGGCTGTTGAACAAATAGATTACAACTCAAGACTAATTAAAAATGGTTTATCTTTCAAAGAATTCACTGAAAAATCCTGGGTTTTACCAGAAGATTACTACCCAAATAGATATTCTGTGATGGTACATGGAATTGGTCTTTGTGATGAGTGGCCAGCGATCAGATATCCAACAGACGGTGGGGAACGTAGCGGAACGTTTCAAAAAAATATGACAATAACAGTAGAGAGTTATATTGGTAAAGTAGGTGGAAAAGAAGGTGTTAAACTTGAGCAACAATACCTAATTGGTGAAAATGGACTTGAATTAATGTCCCATCATCCGTTAGAAGACATTTAATGAAAATAATTTTAGTAATGGGATTACCTGGAGCAGGCAAAACAACTTTAGCAGATGAAATGGCACCCCTATTAAATGCTAAAAGATTAAATGCTGATGAAGTTAGAAAAGCAGCTGATGATTGGGATTTTTCAGAAGAAGGAAGAGTAAGGCAGGCTAAAAGAATGGCAGAATTTGCTCTTAAATTAAAAGCAGAAGGTTATTATGTGATTGCAGATTTTGTAGCGCCAACACCTGAGGCAAGAAACTTATTTCCAGCTGATTTTAGAGTTTGGGTAGACACAATTAAAAAAGGTAGATTTGAAGATACTAATCAAATGTTTGTTAATCCAAAAAACTTTAATTATCATGTAACAACGCAGGATGCTAAAAAATGGGCACCTTTAATTATTGAGGAGATTAAAAAATGACATATCAATGGGATAACAAAAAACCAACAGCTCAAATGCTAGGAAGATGGCAACCTTTTCACGATGGACATTATACTTTGTTTAAAGAGATAATTAAAAAAACAGGACAAGTTTGTATCCAAATAAGAGATGTACAAGGTGTTGATGACAATCCATTTGATTTTGAAACTGTAAAAAAAAATATTGAAGAAAGATTAAATCCTGAGTTTGAAGGTCAATTTAAAATTATATTGGTTCCTAATATTACAAATATTTGTTATGGAAGAGGTGTTGGTTACAAAATTGAGGAAATAGTTTTAGATGAAGAAACTCAAAAAATCTCAGCTACCAAAATTAGAGCTCAAATGAGAGAAGAGGGTAAATTAAAATAACTTATAATGAACGATAGATTAAACACTATTGTTGATTTAAAAAAATATCCTATTCACGATTTAAATTCTCCAACCATTAAAAATTTAGTAAAAAAATGTAAGGAAGAATTAGATCTATATAGTTGTTCAACTATTCCAAATTTTATTTTACCAAAATCTTTAAAGATTATGAATTCAGAATTAGAAAGACAACTTGATGAAGTTTATATGTCTAAAGAAAGCATTAATGCATATCTTTATGCTAAAGATGATCCAAGTTTACCTGAAAAACATCCAAAGAGAAACTTTATGGAAAGGTACAATGGATATTTAAATTCAGATTGCTTTCCAAAAAATTCAGAAATGAAATATCTTTATGCAACTGAAGAACTTTTAAAATTTGTTTCTGCTTGTTTAGGAATTTCTCCTATTTATAGATGGGCAGACCCTTTAGCTTGTCATGCTTACAATGTTATGAAGCCTGAAGGAATTTTACCTTGGCATTTTGATAGTTGTGAATTCACTCTAAGCTTAATGATACAGAAACCAGAAAAAGGAGGTATTTTTGAATATTGCCCAAATATAAGAGCACCTGGAAATGAAAATTTTGATGAGGTTAAAAAAGTTTTAGAGGGAGATAGATCAAGAGTAAGACAGCTCAAATTAGAACCCGGAGATCTTCAAATTTTTAAAGGAAGATTTACATTGCATAGAGTAACAAAAGTAGAAGGTCAAAAATCAAGATATATGTGTATCCCAGCTTATGTATTAGATCCTTATAGAGTAAATACCCCAGAACACTCAAAAGCAATTTATGGTAAAGTTTTACCAATTCATATAGAAAGAAATCAGGCTAGATCCGACGGACTAACTGATTAAATGACTAGTAATATTAAAATAAAGAGAATTAATTCTCAGATTTCGTCAATTATAATTGATGAACAAAAAACATATAATTCTCTTTCATTTAAAAATCTTTCCGATTTATTAAAATCATTAAAAAAATTAGATGCTGATAAAAAAGTAAAAGTAATAATTATAGAGGGTGCTGGAAAAGGATTTAGTGCTGGTCACAATCTAAAAGAAGTTAAAAGTCTTAAAAAAAAAGACAAATATCAAAAGTTATTTAATCTTTGTTCTCAAGTTATGTTGCAAATTGTTGAGGGAAAAAAACCAGTTATCGCAAAAGTTCATGGCGCAGCTTTTGCAGCAGGCTGCCAATTAGTTGCAAGTTGTGATCTAGCATATAGCACTAAAGACTCTTTATTTGCAACACCAGGTGTAAACATTGGATTGTTTTGCAGCACTCCAATGGTAGCGGTTAGTAGAAAAATTAACCGCAAACCAATGATGCACATGCTCTTAACAGGGGAACCTATTAAAGCAAATTATGCAAAAGAAATTGGTTTAATAAATGATCATTTTTCTAAATCAAAATTAAATGATGAAGTTCTAAAAGTAGCAAAAAAAATTGCATCCAAATCAAACTTAACCATTAAAATTGGTAAGCAAGCTTTTTATAAACAATTAGAAATGCCTTTAAGAAAAGCTTATGCGTATACTAGCAAAATGATGACTATAAATATGATGGCAATGGATGCGGGAGAGGGTATTTCAGCTTTTTTAGAAAAAAGAAAACCAAATTGGAAACATAAGTAATAATGAAGAATAAAAAAAATATACTCATTATTTTATTTATTATTTTTGGAATGTACTTTGTATTAAATTTTAAAGATCACAACTTTAAGAGAGCAGTAGATGCTTGTATTGCGGGAAGTCAAAAATTATCTGAGACCAAAATTACTGATTTGAATGAAGCAAGAAAATTCTGTGAAGAACAAATTAAAAAAGAAAACTAATAATTAAATGAGTGACATAAAGAGAATTTTAGAAAATTCTAATTCTATTGCAATGATTGGTGTTAGTAG
>QCHC01000034.1 GCA_003279765.1 Pelagibacteraceae bacterium AG-390-M19
AAAGCTAATGCAGTTTCGCATGGTGCAACAGGGAAAGGCAATGATCAGGTAAGATTTGAGTTAGGCTATCATTATTTTGGACCAAAAATAAAAATTATTGCTCCATGGAGAATTTGGAAATTAAAATCAAGAACAGATTTAATCAACTATGCAAAAAAGAATGGGATACCAATACCAAAAGATAAAAAAGGAGCACCACCTTTTTCAGTAGATGATAATTTATTTCACACATCAACAGAAGGTAAGGTATTGGAAAATCCAAAAAATTCTGCACCAGAATTTATTTATCAGAGAACGGTTTCTCCTGAGAAAGCTCCAAATAAACCATCATTTGTTTCTATCAATTTTAAAAATGGTGATCCTATTGGAATTAATGGAAAAAAAATGTCTCCAGCTAAATTATTAACAAAGTTAAATGAGCTAGCAGGTAAAAATGGAATAGGAAGAGTTGACTTAGTAGAGAATAGATTTTTAGGTATCAAATCTAGAGGTGTATATGAAACACCTGGTGGAACTCTTTTAATAAATGCTCATCGAGCAATTGAGTCTGTTACTTTGGATAAAGAAACTATGCATAAAAAAGATAAAATAATGTCTAGATATGCTGAATTAATTTATAATGGTTATTGGTATTCAAAAGAAAGATTTAAACTCCAAAAAATTGTAGATTTAAAAAGAAGTAAAGTTAATGGCTCAGTTAAACTTAAATTGTACAAAGGGAATATTACAATTCAATCAAGAGTTACTAATAGTAATGCTTATTCAATGAAGAAGGTTTCATTTGAGGAAAATAAGTCATTTAATAAATCTAACGTTGAAAGATTTATCAATTTTCACAAAAAAAAGCTTCGTTCATAGGTAAGTTTAGGACAAATTGACATTTGTTTAAATCACCAAAAATTATATCCTTATTCTATGGAATCAATAAAGAACTGGATGAAAGATGCTGCAAATATTTTATTTGACGATAGTAAAAATGATCTGCGTGCACTTCCAAAAACAGTTAGACTACAAATTTTATTAGTTTTAAGTTTTATTTGGACCACCGTTTTTAGTTTATATATTTTTTCATACACAACTTTTGCATTTGGATGGGCTGGACTTTTTTTAGCTCATATTGGTTTAATATTTGCTGTTTACATGACGTTTAAACAATTTCATAAAGCAGAAGCAAAATCAGCTAGTGTTTTTCAAACAAAAAATTTTGATCCTTTTAAAATTATGGTCATCGTGTTTGTAATAGTATTTATATTTGTATTTTCAAAAGGAATTGAAGTTTTAACTAGTCCAAATCCAAATTCTTATTCAATCCCTTATGATGGACCCTTAAAATCTGCAATTGAAAAATGGCTACCATTTAGTAAAGATAAATAATGGACAAGATAGCAAAAAACTTACAGTTAGCTTTAATGGTTATTATCTTAATCAGTACTGTTATTGCTGTTGGAATTGAAATTAAAAACATGTTCACTAACCAATCAGTTACGCTAGCAGATTTACTTTTAATGTTTCTATATTTAGAAGTTCTAGCAATGGTAAGAGTTTTTTGGAGCCAACAATCTATAAGTATTACCCTTCCACTTCTTATTGCAATTACTGCACTAGCGCGATTTATTATTTTGCAAGGTAAAGAAATGGACCCTACTGCACTTGTTTATGAAGCAGTTGCAATTTTGTTAATTGCTGGAGCAATTGTTGTTTTAAGATTAAGACATAGTGACAAATTGGGTCTTAAGAAAAAAAAATCAAAATAATTTTAAATGATATTTGAAGCTTCAAGGGCTAAGGCCTTAAATCAATTAAATAATTTTGTTGAGAATAATCTTGGAGAGTATTCAAAATTAAGAAATTTTGATTTTGGACCTGAAAACAGAACTAATATATCTTGCTTATCACCATACATAACACATGGGATAATTAATGAACAAGAAATCATTCAGAAAGCTCTAAGTAAATTTTCTTTTTCAAAAAATGAAAAATTCATTCAGGAAGTTCTATGGCGAACTTATTGGAAAGGTTGGTTAGAACTAAGACCAAATGTTTGGACAGATTATCTTGCTGAATTAAATCAAATAAAAAATGAATTTCAAAATAATCAAGACTATCTTTCTGCAATTGATGGAAAAACAGACATTGAGTGCTTTAATGCTTGGGTTAATGAACTAAAAGATAACAATTATTTGCATAATCACACAAGAATGTGGTTTGCTAGTATTTGGATTTTTACTTTAGAATTGCCTTGGCAATTAGGTGCAGAATTTTTCATGCAACATCTTTATGATGGAGATGCTGCATCAAATACTCTTGGATGGCGATGGGTTGCAGGTGTTCAAACTCAAGGTAAACATTATCTTGCTAGTGAATGGAATATTAAAAAATTCACGAGCAATAGATTTCAAAATATAAAATTAAATGAAAATGCACCTCCAAAAACATCTGAAAAATCTTATCAAATAATTAAACAAGATTTGAATAACCCACAAAATATTGAAGAAAAAAATCTTTTAATTTTTGAAAATAATCTGTCGTTTGAAATCACTGACTTTAAGGAAAAAAACTTTAAGAAAATTTACTTAGTTTCTAACAACAATGAAAATAGATCCATAAAACTCAGTGAAAAATTAGTGAAATTTAAATCTCAATTAATAGAAGACCAAGGACAAAGATTAAAAGATCAATCTATTGATTACCAAGTTGTAGATATAAGTGAATTAACAAAAATTGATAATTGTTATGGTTTGTATCCAACAGTAGGTGAAAATTTAGATTTTTTAAATTTAAATAATTTAAAAATAAATTTTTTATATAGAAATCTTGATCAATTAGCTTGGCAATACTGTAATAAAGGATTTTTTAATTTTAAAAATTATATTCCCAAAATAGTTTCAAGCTTTAATTAAAACCAACGAACCATCCCAATAATTCCAGCGGTTGCATAAAAAAATTGTAAAAATAAAATTCCTTTATGGCCACCTCTATAAGCCCAAATTCCGATTAAAATAGCTGACAATAACAATAAACAAAAACCGAAAAATTCTATTCCTATATTTAAAGCGACAAACAAAGAATACAATATTGCGGTTATAACCCCTGCCCATTCAAAAATTTTATTATTCATAATTTTTATATATTTCTTCACGTTCACTTTTATTCATAGTTTTTGTTTTTTCTACAAATTCATTTCTTAGATCTCTTGATTTAAAAATGTAAAAACAAACTGTATCTTTGCTATGATAGATTGCTTTTAGTTCATCATCTATATCATTTAACTCTTTGGGTATTTCAGCCTTTATGCAAATCATAGAAGTTTTTTAAAATTATTATAAAGAATTGTAGAATAATTATTCATATCTTTCATATTATCTTTTGCAGATTGATCAAACTTTTCTAATGCACCATTACCAAGCTGATCTTCCAAAGCTTTCTTATATGCAGGAACACATCCCCATTCATTTACAGTAGTATCTTTTATTTCTATATGAAATTGAATTCCATAAGCGTGGTTTTGATATTTAAAAATTTGATATTTAGTAATTGGTGAGGAAGCCAGTAAAGTTATATCATTATTGTTTTCAATTCCCTGAACCTCATAAGAATGCCATTGTAAACTTTTTATTTTATCAGGAAACTGTGAAAACAAATTATCGTTTTCTTTTTTTTTAGAAAAATTGATATCCATAATCCCAATTTCTGCTGGATTTGATTTAACAACTTTACCACCAACTACTTCTCCTAAAAGCTGACAACCTAAACAAAAACCTAAATAAGGTTTTTTTAAATCTACAACAAACTCTTTGATTTTTTTCTTTTCTTCAATTAGCCATGGGTATTCCTTTTCCATATAGGTATCCATTGGTCCTCCCATACAAAACATTCCATCAAATTTAGTTAGATCTTCTGGTATTTTTTCACCTTCGTCTAACTCAATGGTAGTTAAATTTAATCCATCAGATAACATTAAATCTTTAATGTAACCTGGATCTTCTATTTTAATATGTTGTAATACTATTATGTTCACTCGGTTTAGCTTAACTTAGAACACTTCTTGGAACAATATTTTACTCTCTCCCAATTCAACTTCCATTTTTTTCGCCATGTGAAAGGTCTTTTACAGACAGGACATGTTTTAGTGGGTAAATTTTCCTTTTTCATCAAATTGTATTTTGTTTAATGAATTTATCGGCTTCTGATAGAATTAATTTTTTTCTATCAGATTTCATTTTATCAAAGATACGGACCATCATTGACAGTCTTGGATTTTTTAAAAAGAATTTTCTATTTCGATCTATGAATCTCCAATAAAGACCATCCATGGTGTTACACCACTCACCTTTCTTAAAGTCCATCATTTTCATAAAATAACTAGATCCACAGATATAAGGTTTGGTCGCAAAAATTCCTCCATCACTAAATAGTCCCATTCCATAAACATTAGGAACCATCACCCAATCTGAAGAGTCTACGAACATTTCCATGAACCATTTGTAAACAATTGTTGGCTTAATTTCACAAAGGTTCATAATGTTGGATAAGATCATTAACCTTTCAATGTGATGTGACCAACCATGATTAACGGCATTTTTAATTGCATAATCCAAAGGTGGAAGACCAGTGGTTCCATCGTACCAAGAATTTTTCATTTTTCTATTTTGTTTGAAAAAATTTCCAGTTTCCATTTCTTGAGAGTATGACTGATAAATTCCACGCATAAATTCTCGCCAACCAATTACTTGACGAATGTAACCCTCTAAAGAATTCATTCTAACTTTATTTTTCTTGTGAAAATCTAAAACTTTTTGGACAACAAATTCAGGAGTTATTAAACCTAAATTTATGTAAGGACTTAATGCACTGTGGAACAGGATATTATCTTTTTGATCAACTGCATCCTCGTAATCACCAAAAAGATTAGATTTTTCTTTTATAAAAAAATTCAATAGTTTAACTACATCTTGGTAT
>QCHC01000035.1 GCA_003279765.1 Pelagibacteraceae bacterium AG-390-M19
AAGAAGGTGAGGAATTTGCAAGAGTTCTTGGCGACATAGACTTTAATGATAAAAATTTTTTAAAGTGGATTGAAAAATATAATTAGTTCTTAAAAAAATATGCGAAAGCTACTAAAACAAGTATAGCTACAAATTGCAGTAGAACTCTAAGCTGCATTAGTTTGTTTGAGTATTTTTTACTTGTTTCTCCACCTTTAAATAAAGTTCCAATACCTAGAACTAGCACTATTCCAACTGCTATTAAAAGAGCGATAGATAAAATTTTAACTAATATTCCAGAAAACATATTATTATTGTAGTGTGTTTTTAAAAATAAAAAACATAATAAATCATCTATGACATTTTGCCTTAACTCAATCATCATCAAACCAGAAGAAGGAACAGAGATTAAGAATGCAATAGTTTTACTTCATGGGTATGGTGGAGATGGAAAAGATATAAGCATGTTAACTTTAAATTGGAAAAGGTATTTACCAAATACAGTTTTTATTTGTCCTAATGGACATGAAAAGTGCTTTATTAATCCGTCAGGATATCAATGGTTTGATTTAACCAAAGAAGACCCTTCTTATATCCTTGAAGAGTCAATTAAAGGTGAAAATGTTATTAAAAAATTTATTGAGGAAATTAAAACAGAATACAACTTATCAAATCAACAAATTTGTTTATCAGGCTTTAGCCAGGGTTGCATGATGTCTTTGAATGTTGGTCTTACTTCAAACGAAAAATTTTTATGTATTATGGGATTTTCTGGAAAAATAATAGATCAAATTAATTTAAAAGAAAGAATTAAAAATAGCACAGATACATTATTAATACACGGTGATGTCGATCAAATTGTTCCATCAACACATTTACTTGAAGCTAAAGATTTTTTGATGCGAAATAATATTCCCGTTGAAACGTTATTAATAAAAAATTGTGATCATCACATTCCTATTGAAGCATCAAGTAAAGCATTAAATTATATTTTAAAAAAAATTTAACATCTGATCATATTGATTATGGTATTAAACTAAGTTAATGTTTACATGTGAATAATTTTATTGAACAAGACGTATCATTAGAAAAATGTCCTGCACTAGTTCTCAACGCTGATTATAGACCTCTTAGCTATTACCCACTATCGTTATGGTCATGGCAAGACACTGTGAAATCAGTTTTTCTTGATAGAGTTATCATTGTAAGTCATTATGATAGAACTATTAGAAGTCCTTCATTTAATATGAAGTTACCAAGCGTTATAGCTTTAAAAGACTATATTGTTCCCCAAACGAAACCAAGTTTTACTAGATTTAATGTTTTCTTAAGAGATAAATTCTCTTGTCAATATTGTGGAAGTAATGAGGAACTTACTTTTGATCATTTGCTTCCAAGATCCAAAGGTGGAGAAACAAATTGGGACAATGTTGTTACAGCTTGTTCAGCTTGTAATGTAAAAAAAGGTGGAAAATTATTAAAACATTCAGGAATGAAATTAAATCAATATCCTTTTAGACCTTCAACAGAAGATTTACATAAAAATGGTAAGAACTTTCCTCCCAATTTTTTACACAAAAGTTGGATGGATTATTTGTATTGGGATGTTGAATTAGAAACTTAGATTTTTTCAGAAATATTAATTGCAATTTTAGAACCAGTTTTAATTATTTTATCTAAAATACTATAAGGTCCTTTTTTAGTTGCACCTTTTTCATAAGCGATATCTTTATGATTAAGCTCATCTTCTCTAAATTTTATAATTTTGTTTTTGAGAAATTTTTCACCTTCATCTAATTGATTAATTTGATTTAAGTAGTGTTCATCAATTACTTCTTCCACAGATGCTGTGCATAACATTGCTGCTTTTTTGCCCAACAAAGTAGAACCAAATCCTAAACCTACACCAAGCAAATCCCATAATGGTAAAAGTTTTGTAGGAGTAATGTTTCTTTTTTTAATTTCGTTTTCAAAAAATTCACTATGTTCCTTTTCATGAATTTTCATATCTTCTATGATTTTTTTTAAACTTTCATCTTTTACAAATGTATTTAAAGCTAATAATTGACCTTCATATATTTTAACTGCTCCACGTTCACCAGCATGATCTACTCTTATAAATTCTTCAATTTTTTTTTTACTTACTTTTGTCATAGTTTAAATAAATTTTTAATGTATTGATTGTAATTAACATAGAAATTACAATATTATAAGTTGTAAGAGATAATCCAAAAATTTTAAATGTTACATCTTTGCAGCTTACTTTTTGTTCCTGCAGTTGTTTTAAAATTTCTTCTTTGGAGGTTACTCCTGAGCTATTTTTTAGGTCACAAACTAAAGATTCTTCAATAAATCCTTGTTCAATACCAAAATGATATACCGATAATATAGTAGCTGTTAAAAAAACTATTATTAATAAAAGCAAAAATAGTTTTTCAAACTGAGAAAATTTATAATTCAAAAATATAATCACTATTGCAATTACATATGGAACTCTCTCTAAAATACAAAGATTACATGGTTGATGACCTAAAACATATTCAATAAATAATGCTGATATTAAAGCAATGAAACTGACTAACATAATTAGATTAAACAACAGTGATTTCTTATTAAGCATTAAATTTAAAAATTAAAAATATTATTCCCAACAATATAACTATTAAAATTCCAATTATGCTGAACCATTTTGAACCATGTTTATCCATGAATTCAGTAAATAAGTCACCAAATTTATAAGATAAATAAGCAACAATAAAAAATCTAAGACTTCTCGAGATTACACTTACAAAAATAAATACAGGAAAATTAAAAGCAATAATTCCGCTTGCAATAGTGAATGCTTTATATGGAAGTGGAGTAAATCCTGCAAGAAAAAGAATACTTAGCCAGGCAAAAAAACCTGATCCTTGAGATAAACTTGTTTTCAATTTTTCTATTTTATTTTCATAACTATAAAATTCAATTATATGAATAGCTAAATCATAAAACAAATAACCTATTAAATATCCAAAAATTCCACCTAAAACTGAAAATATAGATGCTATTAAAAATATTTTAAAATATTCTTTTTTTTTTGCAATCACCATTGGAATTATCATTACATCTGGCGGTATAGGAAAAAATGAACTTTCTGTGAAGGAAACAATGCTCAAGTAAAAATTTGAACTTTTGTGAGCAGCTAAATTTAAACACTTTTTATAAAGACTTTGGAACATTTTTTGGTTTTAATATAATTTTAGTTCTTATACTATTTAATTATAATTTAATTTAATGGGCGAATGGCGGAACTGGTAGACGCGCACGACTCAAAATCGTGTTTCGCAAGAAGTGAGAGTTCGATTCTCTCTTCGCCCACCAAAGTTTATGAATATAAAAAACCAAAATAATCTTTTAGAACTATTTTATAATCAATATTCAAAAGAAAAAGCAGATCAGATTTTTCTAAAATCCTTAAAAAACCCAAAAGATAAGTTTACTTGGGAAGATGCTTATTTGAATATTTTGAAATTAAGCGAGGAGCTCAAATCTTTAATTCAAAAAAAAGATAGATGCTTATTAATTTCAGAAAATAGACCTGAATGGATGATATCTGATTTAGCAATTATGTTAGCGGGTGGAATTACGGTACCAGCCTACACTACTTACACAGAGAGAGATTATGAATATTTAATTGATGATTGCAATCCATCTGTAATAATTGTTTCAGATCAAGTTCAATATAATAAAATTAAAAATATAATTGATACAAAGCCATTTATAAAAAAGATTATTTCTTTTGATCAAATTGATAATCAATCCGATACTAGATGCACTAAAGATATTTTTTCGAAGAATGATTATGAAGACATCGATTTTTTAAAGTTAGAAATTTCAAGAAAAGATGTAGCTTGTATTATTTATACATCAGGAACCCAAGGTAACCCCAAGGGAGTAATGCTAAGCCATGGTGGGATTTTAAATAATTGCGAAGGCTCTATTTCACTTTTAAAGGAAATAATATCTTACAAACCTAAATTCCTAACCTGGTTACCATTATCTCATTCCTATGAACATACCGTTCAGTTTGTTCAAATAGCAATAGGTGCCGAAGTTTACTATGCAGAAAGTATAGATAAGTTAATTAAAAACATGGGAGAATGTAGCCCAGATATCATGACAGCTGTTCCAAGGTTTTATCAGAATCTTTATCAAAAAATTAATTCAACTTTTAATAAAGCTACTGGTTTTAAAAAATCTCTAATAAACAAAATGCTTTATCTTGGAGAAAAAGTACTAAAAAAACAAAAACTTACTTTTTTTGAAAAAGTACAAAATACGCTTTGCGAAAAAATAGTTAGAAAAAAAATAAAAGCTCAATTTGGAGGTTCTTTAAAAGCATTTATTTCTGGAGGAGGTGCGCTAGATAAAGAAGTGGGATTTTTTTTAAATTCGATAGGTTTACCGACTTTGCAAGGGTATGGTTTAACAGAAACTTCTCCAGTTGTAAGTTGTAACCCAATAAAAGATATAAGGATTGATACAGTAGGTCCTGCTTTTAGTGGTAATGAAGTAAAAATTGCTGATGATGGTGAAATTATGGTTAAAGGTGAAAATGTCATGTTAGGCTATTGGAATAAAAAAGAAGAAACCGAAAAAGTTCTAAAGGACGGCTGGTTATATACTGGAGATATAGGGCATTTTGAAAATGGTTACTTAAAAATCACTGATAGAAAAAAAGATATTTTAATTACACCAGGCGGTGACAATATTTCTCCTGTGAAAATTGAAAATGATTTACTTAAAATTGAATTTGTAGAGCAAGCATTAGTTTATGGAG
>QCHC01000036.1 GCA_003279765.1 Pelagibacteraceae bacterium AG-390-M19
AAGTACAAGAAGCAGTTGAAAAATGGAAAGAACTTAAAAAGAATAACTCAAAGATAAAATTGCATATGATTGGAAAACTACAAACTAATAAAGTTAAACTTGCAGTACAAATATTTGATTATATCCATTCTGTAGATAGTGAAAAGCTTGCAAAAAAAATTGCAGATGAACAAAAAAAAATTAACAAAAAAATTAAAATATTCTTACAAGTTAATATTGGTGACGAAAATCAGAAATCAGGTGTTAGGAAAGGTGATGTTAAAGAATTACTTTCTTATAGTAAAGAAATTGGATTAGACACAATTGGTCTAATGTGCATACCACCAGTTGATATTAACCCAGAAGGTTATTTTGAAGAGATGTATAAATTAAATAAATCTCTAGGATTTAAAGAATTAAGTATGGGAATGTCTTCAGATTTTCTTTTAGCTGCTAAACATTTAGCAACATATATTAGAGTTGGATCTAGTATTTTTGGAAAAAGATTTTAAATAATTTTTATTCTTGTTTTTTTTTTAATTAATTTAAGAATTATTAAAAAATCCTTTTTATTTATAGCAATACAGCCAGCAGTAGGTTTGTATTTTTTAGTTAGGTGTATAAAAATGCAACTTCCTTTTCCAAGAATAGGTTTTTTAAAATTGTATTTAATTGGAATAAAATAATCATATTTATAATCTTTTCTTTTTAATTTCTCATGTTTTATTTTATTATCTCTTTTAATAAGTTTATTATATTTTTTTGGGAAACGAATATCATAACTCCAGCCAGTATTATTTTTAATTTCAATACATTTTAGTAAAGTTTGAGGTTTTTTTACACGGTCTTTTCTAAAATAAAGATTTCCAATTTCAAAGGTTCCTTTTGGTGTTTTCCCATCCCCTTCTTTTTTATATATTGTTGAGCCATTTTCCCCAATGCAACATTTGAATTTAAAATTATCTATTTGAAGAGTGTGTTTATTTTTAATTAAAATTGTCATATTCTCTTTTTGTGAGTACTCAGAACTTAATTATTTACAAATTTAATACATTATATTGCATTCTTGAAGAACTTTGCTTAGACTTAAATTTTGAGATTACTCAAGTAGATAGTGAAAATTCTTTAAAAGAAAAAGTAAATAATTTCAATTGTTATTTAATTATAACAAATAAAAAATATCCTGGACTTAATAATCAATTTGTTTTTAATAAATCGCCAATGAATATTCTAAAATTGGTTGAAAAGATTAATATTGAATTTTTAAAAATTCAGTTCAACAGCCAGTCCGAAGTGAAAATAAGCAATTACATTATTGATTTAAATTCAAGAGAGATGATAATAAATAATACTAAACTAAAGTTGACTGAAAAAGAAATTAAGACCATTACTTATTTATATAATACAAATAAGCCCGTGAGTATTAAAGAACTAGAAAAAAAGGTTTGGAGTTATCAATCTGGTATAGAAACTCATACAGTGGAGACGCATATTTATCGATTAAGGAAAAAAATTTTAAAAACTTTTAATGATAATAAATTTATAATTAGTAAAAAAAATGGCTATCAAATCAATTAAGAAGAATCCAATTATTAAAGATCTTTTTTCAAAAAAATATAAACCAAAAATTAAAAAACCAAAGAAAGGTAGAGGAAGTTTTAAAAGGTTAAAAAAAACTTAAGTTGTTTTAGGGATCTTATCTTTGAATCCACAAATTGAAACTTATCACAATTCTGTCCTCATCAGATTCATTCGGTAAAACTTGGTGAGGAAGATAAGCTGGAAAAATTAGAAGGTCTCCTTCCTCTACTTTGTGTTTTGCAATTGTTCTATTTAATTCTGTTGGATTTTCTCTATTAGGATAAAAATTTCTATTTAATGAGTAAGGATTTGTTACTACAAAATCCCCACAATTTTTAGGAGCTTTTACATAATATGCTGCACTTAAATTAGAATTTGGGTGAATGTGCTCATTATTAGAATTTCCTTTTTTATTAATTATTGCCCACATACCAGTGTAATAAATTTTTTTGTGATCGTATACCCAACCATAGGATTTGAATACGTCTATTATATATTTTTGAATGGATAATAAAAATTTTAAACCAATACTTTCTTTATTTTTTAAATCAAAAAACGGAGAATGCCATCCACCAATATTGCTCTTCATTTGTCCTTTTGGATTTTCTTTTTGAAGCTGGTAAATGTATTTTTCTAATATTTTATTTTGATTTGAATAATCTTCCAACTTGTATTTAAAAACAGGATGAGCAAAGTATTCATAAATTTTTTTTTCCATTTTTTTTATTAAATTATTTTCTAAATTCTTGCTCCAACTTTTTGGATAACTTTTGAAGATAATTCAGTACCTTTTTCTAAACTTTCTTTTGTACTCATATTGTTTACTATACCATGCAAATACCCAGCTGCGAATAAATCTCCTGCACCAGTAAGATCAGTTATATTTAGGTTTTCTTTAGCTTTACACTCGAATATTTCCCCATTATTGATCGCTACAGCACCTTTTTCTCCACGGGTTACGATAACATTTTTTTTTAGTTTTTTTGAAAAATCAACTACGTCATCAAATTTTTTAGCATCGATTAAGGACATAATTTCTTGTTCATTTGCAAATACAATATCAAGTTTGTTTTTAACTAAATTTAGAAATTCATCTTTATGTCTTTCTACGCAAAAAAGGTCAGACAAAGACATAGCTACTTTGTTAGCGCAATTTATGGCTTTATTAAATGCTTTTTTAGGATCCCCCTCATCCCACAAATATCCTTCCAAAAAAGTTATTCTTGAATTTTTTATATCATTTTCATTTATATCTTGATCGTTTATTTTGCCGGCTGTGCCTAAAAATGTACACATAGTTCTTTCAGAGTCTGGTGTAATTAGGATTAAACAACTTCCTGTCGGGATAGGTTCATTTTTTTTTGAATATAAATATTTCACGTTTTCTTTTTTTAAACCATCTTCATATTTTTGACCAAGTTCATCATTTTTGACTTTACCAATAAATCCAACATTGTTGCCTAATTGAGATAAACCAACTATTGAGTTTGCGACTGAACCACCTGAGATCGTTTCTTCTATATTTAAATTGGACAACAAAGAATTAAATTCTATTTCATCTATAAGTTTCATTGTACTTTTTGTTAATGAATTTTTTATTAAAAACTCATCGCTTACTCTACAAAGTACATCTACAATTGCATTTCCAATTCCTAAAATTTTCATATTATGCTTTTTTTGTAATAACAGGTTTTTTTCTTTTTGGGTAGCATGTTGTACATATTTTGCAACTTAATCCATAACAATCTCTTGCTTTACAATATTCTCTTCCATAAAAAATTATTTGTAAATGAAGTTTAGACCATATTTTTTTTGGAAAAATTCTTTTTAAGTCTTTTTCAGTTTGAACTACGCTTTTTCCATTTGTTAAACCCCATCTTTGTGCAAGTCTGTGAATATGAGTATCAACAGCAAAAGCTGGGTACCCAAAACCTTGAGACATTACTACACTTGCTGTTTTATGTCCTACACCAGGTAGTTTTTCAAGTTCTTCAAAAGTTTTAGGCACTTTACCTTTGTGCTTTTCCAGAACTTTTTTTGACATTAAGTAAATACTTTTGGCTTTAACTCTAAAAATCCCAATTTTTTTTATTAATTTTTCAATTTTTTTTCTCCCTAATTTTATAAAATGCTCGGGTTTATAGTATTTTGGATATATATCTTTAGTCACATTATTAACATTTACGTCAGTACATTGGGCAGATAGCAGTACAGAAATTAATAAAGTAAATGTATTTTTACTTTTTAAGGGAACAGGTGCTTTAGGATAAATTTTATTTAAAGTCTTAATAATTATTTTTGCTTTTTGTTTTTCATCCATTATGAAAAGTTAAGCAAATCTCTCATCGAATATAATCCTGGTTTTTTTCTCATTAACCATTTTGATGCAGTTAAAGCTCCATCCGAGTAAAGTGCTCTATCAAAAGCCTCATGGTTTAAAGTAATTATTTCTTTTCCACTTGAAAATTTTACTTCATGTTCACCAATAATTTCACCTTTTCTAATTGAGTTAAAATTAATTTTTTTTCCGTAAGGAAAAGATTTTTTATTCAAGAATTTTTTACAAATTAAATTATATAAATTTTTATTTTTTCCATCTGCTATTCCTTTACCTAGCATTAAAGCAGTACCTGATGGATAGTCTTTTTTATGTTTGTGGTGTACTTCAAATATTTTACTTAAGTATTCATCATTTAGTGATTTTGAAGCAATCTCAGTTAAATACATCAATAAATTTACACCTAAGCTCATATTACCAGCTTTTAAAATTGGTATTTTTTTTGAATATTTTTTAATTTGATTTTCTTGGGCTCTAGTAAATCCAGTGGTACCAATTACTACTTTTTTTCTTAGTTTTGACGCTATTTTAAGTATTTCAAGCGTACACCTTGGTACTGTG
>QCHC01000037.1 GCA_003279765.1 Pelagibacteraceae bacterium AG-390-M19
AAAAATAATTCTGCAATAGCAACCAAGGATAAAATTTTATTTAAAAACCCTACATCTTTTGCAAAACCAATTGCTCTTATTAAGGAAGGTAGGTTATTAATATTAGAAAAGTGTGAGCAAAAATGGTGTGAAATAACCTCTGGAGAATTTCAAGGTTGGATTAAAACAGACAATATTTGGGGATTTAATTAACTAAAATCAGCTGAAAGTGACTTTTTGTTCTCTACAGACAACTTAGTAGTATGGGAATATTCTTTATGATCAATTCCTATTTCAACTTCTATTTCCTCAGACTTAAATTTAGCTATTTGGTCGTCTGTAAAATTAAAATGAATAAATTGAACTGAAGAAGCTTTTCCTTCAGTTGATGTTCTATCAACATCTTCCTCTGGTATAGCTTTTATTTTTTCTCCATTAATTTTCATAAACACTGTTTCTTCTATTCCGCCTACTTTTCCTAGGAAAGCCGCACGTGATATAGGGTTATCTATTTCAAACATTAATGTAGCCGTTAATTCTTTACCATTAGGTATTAAAGGGTTGTATGCTGACAACTCGTCTTCAAGTTGTTCATCTCCACCTTTTTCAATATATAGCATTTCTTGAACTTGAGCTAACATTGTCTCGTAACTTTCAAAGTAAAATGTTGCATAAGGTCCTAAAGCAATTCTTCTATTTTTTTTAAAATCAACAATACTTTTTCTTAATTCTCTTCTGTTTTTTATGTAGACATCTAATGGCATGATATCTTGTTTTTGGATTTCTCTTTTTTCCCTAGGCATAATCATAGGTTATAACTTTTTGCCATTAATTCGATAGGATGTAGTGCCTCATCATTAGATATATTTGTATCAACTTCTAGCTGTTTTAAATGTTTACCAGCTAAAGGGCAATCAGAAGCCATATACTTATTATTTTTATTTTTTATTTGTCTAGCTGTAGGTCTTCCGACTTTGTTTGCTAAATCATGAGTTTCTTTCATTACTCCAAAAGTTCCTCCATGACCTGCACATCTTTCAACCACATCAATTTTAATGTTTGGTATCAATTTTAACATATCTCTCGCTTTGATACCCATGTTCTGTGCCCTAGCATGACAAGCATGATGCACAGTTACTCCTCCGTCAATTTCATTTAATCCTTTTGCTAATCCCTCATTGTTTGCAATATCCACAACATACTCATCAATATCCATAACATTTGCAGATAATTTTTTTATTTTTTCCTCGTTTGGTAATAACAACGGCCATTCAAATTTTAACATCAACCCACAGCTAGCTGTTAAGGTTACTACTTTATATCCTTTATCAATCCATTCGATTAAATCCTTAGAAACTTTTTTCGCTTGTTCAACAACTTTTGACAGGTCAGCTTGCTCTAGAAATGGCATCCCACAACAACCAGGATAAGCTTCCTGAACTTCTACACCATTTTTTTTCAAAACTTTTAAAGCGGCAACACCTGTATTTTTTTTATTAAAATTTACAAAACAAGTTGAATAAATAACTACTTTTCTATCTTTAGAAGATGTTTGATAATTTATCTTATCTCTGTTTTTTTTGAAGAAATTAGAAAAAGTTTCTGAGTTATATTTTGGTAACTGAACTCTTTTATCTATTCCAGTAATTAATTCTAAGATTTTTCTAATTAATTTATTTTTAATATTTGATGCCCAGTTAACTATTTTAGAGAACATGACACCAATTTTAGCGTTTCGGTCTATTTGGGCTAATTGTGTTGGTACGCTTGGTAATTTACCTAATTTTTTTTGAGCTGTTCTATATCGCAGCATTAAATGTGGAAAATCTAAATCAAAATCATGAGGTGGAACATATGGGCATTTAGTCATAAAACACATATCCTTGCTTGCCGCTTGATTTATTTGTTATAAAACGCACAGGATCGATATACTCATTTGTTGGTCCAGCTGTAACTAAAGCTTTAAATTTTTTATTTTGACTTTGGTTTAAAAAAAATTGATTTAACTTATCTGCAATTTTTAATGGTTCAGACATCTTTCCTTCACCGTATTCTCCACAAGCCATATCTCCTGTTTCTGGGCCAATAAGTTTATAGCCAAAATCTTTTAATTTTTTTAAATTAATTTTAGTAGATTTATGCTCCCACATTCTAACATTCATTGCAGGTGTTAAATAAATTTGTTTATTTGAAGCAAGTATAACAGTGGAAGCCAAATCATCAGTAGTACCTTGCGCTAATTTTGAAATAGTATTTGCTGTTGTTGGAGAAACCACAATTACATCTGCCCATCTAGAAAGTGAAATGTGATCCATTTCTGTTTCATTTTCTAAGCTAAACAAATCACTATAAACTTTACCTTGAGATAATGATGCTACAGATAATGGAGTTACAAATTCTTTAGCGCTAGAAGTAAGTATAGTTTTTATTTCTGCACCATTTTTTTTTAATAATCTTATAGTTTCAAGACTTTTGTAAGCTGAAATGCCGCCACAAATAATAAACAGGATTTTTTTGTTATTAAGATTTTTCATTTGCAGAATTAAAATACTATAAGTCCAAAAATTACAAGAAGTAATAAGCCAATAATAGATTGGTTTCTAAATGCCACCATTTCAGATTTTTTATCGTTTAAAGCTGTATAAGAATTTGAGTTTTGTGGAATTTGTCCACTAGCTAAATATGTCAGAGCTTGATTTGCTTTATCCATGATCTCAGGTAACTCAGGTAATCTTTTAATTACTTCAGTACTATTTTTAAGTGTTTCATTAAAATTATTTATAGGATCTTTTGTTTCTCTTAACCAATTTTCAAGAACTGGTTTAGAAGTTGTCCAAATATTAGTGTTAGGATTTAATTTTCTAGCCACTCCTTCAACTACGACCATTGTTTTTTGTAACATTAATAATTGAGGTTGAGTTTGCATATTAAATTTTTCTGTAACATCAAAAAGCTGTTTTAATAATTTTCCACCTGAAATATCTTTAACCTCTTGACCAAATATAGGTTCCCCTATCGACCTTAATGCTTGGGCAAGATCATCTATTGGTACATCTTTAGGGACTAATCCTGCAACCAAGTGAACTTCAGCAACTTTTTTATAATCTCTTTGAATAAATCCAAATAAAATTTCAGCTAAAAAACGTTTACTCATTTTGTCTAATCTACCCATTATGCCAAAATCTATGGGAGCTATTTGACCGCTCTCATCAATAAATATATTTCCTTGGTGCATATCAGCATGAAAGAAACCATCTCTTACTGCATGTCTTAAAAAATGTTGGATAATATCCTCGGCAATTTTACTAGTATTTAAATTTCTTTTTTTCAGCTCTTCTGTTTCACGAATAGATACACCGTCTATCCAATCTAATGTCATCACATTTTCACTAGTAAAGTTCCAATATATTTCAGGAACTTTAAATCCAGCATCATTTTTTGTATTTTCTGCATATTCATTTGCAGCTGCTGCCTCAAACCTTAAATCCATTTCTAGGTTGGTTATTTCTTTCAATAAAAAAACAACTTCCACAAGTTTTAATCTTTTGGTTTTTTTTAAAAAAGACTCAACAATAAAAGCAAATAGCATCATCGCATCAATTTCTTCATTAAATATTTTTTTGATTTTGGGTCTAATAATTTTTATAGCTACATCTTTAATCGTACCATTGTCATTTATTTTAGCTTTATGAACTTGTGCTATTGATGCAGCCGCAACTGGTTCACTCAAATCAATAATTGAATTATAAGCATCATTACCCAAATCAGTTTTAATTATTTCTTTTGCCTGATTAATAGAAAATGGTGGTAAACGATCTTGTAATTTTTCCAGTTTTGTAGAAAGTTCCTCTCCTATAATATCAGGTCTAGTAGCTAAAAATTGACCTAATTTTATAAAAGTTGTACCCAACGACTCCAATGATTTTGAAAGTTTTTCTCCATCATCTTGCACATGTTGACTTAATTCTTTTTTTTCAAAAGAGATTGCTAACAGTTGGAATAAAATTGTGATTGCTACCGGCGGTTTTTTAAATTTAGATGCAATATCTAAAATATCAGATTTTGCAATTTTTCTTCCTAATTTAAATAAAGTGATTATTTTTTTTAGCATTATATTTTCCAACCATTATGGATTGAAACTATACCACCTGAAAAGTTCCTATAATTACATTTTGTAAAATTATGTACTTTCATTAAGTCAATTAATTCTTCCTGATTAATAAATTCTTCAATACTTTTTACTAAATATTCATATGGTTTTTTATCACCAACAATAAATTGACCAATATGAGGAATTATTTTCGAATAATTTTTATATACAAAATCCAAGTTAGAATTTTGAATTTTTGAAAATTCTAAACATAAAAATCTTCCACCTGGCTTTAATACCCTATAAGCTTCAGATAGAGCTTTATCTAAATTCTTTGTATTTCTGAGTCCAAAACTTATTGTGTAATAATCAAATTCGTTGTCTTGAAG
>QCHC01000038.1 GCA_003279765.1 Pelagibacteraceae bacterium AG-390-M19
TAATTTTAATAATACTGACAAATCATTATTTGGAAACATCCAATCGATAGAAATTGATAGATTAAAAACAAATGGTTATAAAACCAATAAAACAGGCTTTGAAATAGGCACTGGATTTGAGTTTTATAATGATTATAGAATAGGTCTATCCACTCGTTCTTTTTATGAAGATATAGAGACAAATTCAACTGCGTCAGCAAAACAACAATCTCAAGCAGGAACTTATTGGGACACATTTATTAATACTAGTTTTGATTACGATAAAAGGAATCAAAAGTTTAAAACTGATGAAGGTTTCAGATCCACATATACATTAGACTTACCTTTGGTTAGCGAAACATATACTTTAACAAATAGTTATAGATTCCAAAAATTTACATCATTTTATGAAAATAATATTTCAAGTTTTGGATTTTACTTTGAAAGTGCAAATTCATTAAAAGATAAAGATATCAAACTTTCTGAAAGATTATTTATACCATCTAAATTACTTAGAGGTTTTGAGAGAGGTAAAGTAGGTCCTAAAGATGGCAATGATTATATTGGTGGAAATTATATTACAACTATTAATGCAAACACTTCTTTACCAATATTATTTGAAAACGCTGATTCATTTGATGCATCTTTATTTGTGGATTTTGCTAATGTTTGGGGTGTAGATTATGATTCATCAATTGATGATTCTAATAAAATAAGAAGCTCAATTGGTATTGGTATTGATTGGTTTTCAGCAATAGGACCAATAAATTTTACTTTTACTGAAGCAATTACAAAGGCTGATACCGATATTACTGAAACTTTTAGATTCAATATAGGAACAACAATTTAAAAGAAAATAAAACCTCAATTATTGCTGAAATAAAAAAAGCAAGTCCTTCTGCAGGTGTTATAATTGAAGACTACAATCCAGTAGAAATTGCTAATATTTATTTAAAAAATAATGCTACTTGTTTATCAGTTTTAACTGAAGAAGATTATTTTTTGGGAAATTTAATCCATATAAGTAAAATAAAAGATAAGGTTAATTTACCGATATTATGTAAAGATTTTTTTATTGATACATTTCAAGTACCACTTGCCAAAAGTTATGGTGCAGACGCCATTCTAATTATTTTAGCTGGTGTCTCAGATGATCTTGCAAACAATTTATATCAAGAGGCATTGAAATTAGAAATGTCAGTAATAGTAGAAGTGCATACAATTGAAGAGGCTCAAAAAGCATTAAATTTTAAAGAGGCGCTTATTGGTATTAACAATAGAAACTTAAAAACACTTAAAACAGATATAAATACAACCTATGATATTTATAATGTTGTAAAAAACCACAAAGGTCCTCTAATTTCTGAGAGTGGTATTAAATCTAAAGATGAATTATTGGAATTAAACAGCAAGACTTCAATTAATACTTTTTTAATTGGTGAATCACTTTTGAAAAATTTAGATAAAAATTCAATATTTTCAGTTTTGTAGTCAATTAACCCCTATTTTGCTTGGCTTTTTTAGTATTGTTAAAGTAAAGGAACTTTTATAGAACATTGTTTGTACGATATTTGTTCTTATGCTAACAAAAAAACAAAAAAATTTGCTTTTATTTATCAACAAGAAGTTGAGAAGTTCCGGAGTATCTCCATCTTATGAAGAGATGAAACAGTCTTTAAACTTAAAGTCAAAATCAGGTATTCATAGATTAATTAGTGCCTTAGAAGAAAGAGGATTTATAAAAAGATTAGCTCATAAAGCGAGAGCTTTAGAGGTAGTAAAATTGCCTGAAACAGCATCAGCAAATGATATTTACAATAGTTTTTCACCAAGCGTTATCAAAGGTGGTTTAGATGAAGAAATTAACAACTCAGACGAAATGGAAGTGCCGGTATTAGGAAAAATCGCTGCAGGTACACCTGTTGAAGCAATACAAAATGAAGTTTCAAGAATTCCATTACCAAACAATTTAGAAAAAAATGGAGATTATTTTGGATTGAAAGTTCAAGGAGATTCAATGATTGAAGCTGGAATTCACGAAGGAGATACGGTTATTATTAAAAGAACAGATACCGCAGATAATGGAAAAATTGTAGTCGCATTAATTGACGAACACGAGGCAATGTTAAAAAGAATTCGTAAAAAAGGTAAAGTAGTTGCATTGGAAAGTGCAAATAGAAACTATGAAACCAAAATATTTGGACCTGATAGAGTAAAAGTTCAGGGTGTTTTAGTATCTTTATATAGAAACTTCTAAAAAAATAGTCTAAATATCTCTGATGTCAAAAGTAGCAACTCGTTTTGCTCCCTCTCCTACTGGAGCTCTTCATATTGGTGGTGTCAGAACTGCCTTATTTAATTGGTTGTATTCAAAAAATCAAAAAGGCACTTTTCATTTAAGAATTGAAGATACTGACAAAGAAAGATCGAAAGAAGAACATAAAATACAAATAATTAATTCATTAAAATGGTTAGGTATAGAACATGATGGTGAAGAATATATTCAATCAAGTAAAATTGAAGATCATGTAAAAATAGCAAATGAATTATTAAAAAATGGGCACGCATATAAATGTTACTGTTCACCTCAAGAAATAGAAGAACAAAAAAAAAGAGCTAGGCAAAAAAAAATACCTTACATTTACAACAGAAAATGGAGAGATGCAGACGAAAAAGATGCTCCCAAAGATATAAAACCTGTAATAAGATTTAAAAGTAAAATTGAAGGAAGTTCAACTCTTAAAGATTTGGTACAAGGTAATGTTGAAATTGAAAACAGTACAATAGAAGATTTTATAATATTAAGAAATGACGGAACTCCAACTTATAATTTATCAGCAACTGTAGATGACCATGAAATGGGAATGACGCATATAATTAGAGGAGATGACCATAAAATAAATACTTTTAAACAAATACAAATTTATGAAGCGATGAAATGGGATGTGCCTTTTTTTGCTCATATACCTTTAATTCATACAATAGAAGGTAAAAAGTTATCTAAGAGAGATAATGCATCAACATTAGATGACTATTCAAAAATAGGAATTATGCCTGACGCTTTACGAAATTATTTACTAAGACTAGGATGGTCATATCAAGATAAAGAAATATTTACTTTAGAAGAAAGTATCAAATTTTTTAACTTAGAAGGTATTGGAAAATCACCATCAAAATTAGATATGAGCCGTATTTTATCAATGAATGAGCACTATATCAAAAATATTAATGAAAATGATCTTTACGATAATCTTTTAAAATATTGCGAGCAATATAAAGATAAAATTGATGCATTAAAAGCAACAAAAATTAAGTCGTCTTTAGTATTTTTAAAAAACAAAGCAAAAACACTGGAAGAAATATTTAATAATGCCAAATATATTGTTAATGATGAAGTGAATTTTAATGAAAATGATTTGAAATTAATTGATGATAAATCAAAAAAAATAATCAATGAATTTCAAAATGAAATTAAAAATCTAGAAAATTTGACAAGAGATAATTTAGAACCAATAGTCAACAACTTGATTAAAAAACATGAAACAAATTTTAAAGGTGTTGGACAGCCATTAAGGGTGGCTCTAACAGGATCCAAGTTTGGACCAGGCTTATATGATATTGTTATATCTTTAGGTAAAGCAGATGTTGAGAAAAGATTAGGAAAGATACTTAATTAAAATTGAACTTGCCTCACCAGCAGATGAAGTTTTAGACCTGATACCCTCTAAAGTTTTGGAGCATTCACTTACTTGTTTTTTGATTAACTTGGGATTTTTAAGTAAATAAATAACAGACCTATATATTTCATCTGCATTACATTCTTTTTGAAGTAGTTCAGGAATTACCTCGCGATTATTAATTATATTTATAATATTTGCAAATTTTACATTAATTAACATTTTAAAAATCATAAAATTAATAAAACTAAGTTTGTAAATAATAATTGATGGCACATTATAATTACAAATTTGCAATGAAACAGTACCAGATTTTGAAACAGCAAAAATAGATTTAGATAAAATTTTAGATTTAATATTTTCTTCAGACACAATATCTAAATTATCAAAGTTGAAATTTTT
>QCHC01000039.1 GCA_003279765.1 Pelagibacteraceae bacterium AG-390-M19
GCGGTTAAATCAAATACTAATGTAAATTTAATACATGAAATAGCAAAATTTGGTTTAGGTGCTGATGTTGTTTCAATTGGTGAAATGATGATGGCTCTTAAAGCAGGTGTTAATCCAAAAAAAATAGTTTTTTCAGGAGTTGGCAAAACTACAGATGAAATAAATTACGCAATAGACAAAAAAATTTTATTAATAAATGCAGAATCTAAAAGTGAAGTAAAAGAAATAAACAGAGTTGCTAAAATTAAAAATAAAATTGTAAAAATTGGTCTAAGATTAAATCCCAATACTGATGCCAAAACATTAAGCCAAATTTCAACTGGTAAAAAAGAAAATAAATTTGGTGTAAATGAAAAAACATTTTATGAAATTATTGATTTTTGCAAAAATTCAAAAAATATTGATCTTAATTGCCTTAGTGTTCATATAGGAAGCCAAATTTTAGATCATAAACCATATGAAAAAATGCTTAAGGTAGTCGATAATATTTTAAAAAAAACCTCTCATGAATTTGAATACATCGATTTAGGTGGTGGTATGGGAATTTCGTACTCAGATAAAAATAAAAAACTTAACTATAAGAAATATAATTTAGCTATTAAGAAATTTTTAAAAAATAAAAAAGTTAAAATAATATTTGAACCAGGTCGATCTATAATAGGAAATACTGGAACATTAATTACGAAAGTAATTTATATAAAAGACAGTGAAAGTAAAAAATTTATTATTTTAGATGCAGCAATGAATGATTTGATGAGACCAGCACTATATGGTGCAACTCATAAAACTTTGCCTGTCATTAAATCTGGAAAAATTTCTAAAAAAGCCTATGAATTTGTAGGACCTATTTGTGAAAGTACAGATAAATTTGTAACTATTAAAAATTTTCAAGAACTCTATGAAAAGGACTATATTGCAATATGTGATGTAGGAGCTTACGGAATGTCACTGAGTTCAAATTATAACTTAAGAACAAAGCCCTTAGAATTACTAATAAAAAACAATAAAATAAAAATAATTAGAAAAAGACAAAAGCATAAAGATTTAATTTAGCTTTTGAGATAATGATAAGAAACTTTTTATTTTCAATAATTTTTTTTACTGGAATTATTGTTATTTCTATAATTTTTTTACCTTCTTTCTTTCTGCCAAGAAAAATTGTGTTACTTGGTGGTAAATTAATGGGTTATTGGACTGGTATTTGCTTAAAGTTTATCCTTTCAGTAAAAATCCTTATTAAAGGTGAAGAAAATATAATTAAAGAAGATAAATTTTTTATTGCTGCTTCTCATCAATCAATGTTTGAAACATTTTATTTGCAAACTATTTTTAATTCACCAGTTTTTATTTTAAAGAAAGAGCTTCTGCAAATTCCGATATTTGGTTGGTATCTAAAAAAAATAGGATCAATTTCAATAAACAGAAATAAAACTACTAAAGATAATTTAAGTTTTTTTAACGATATTTCAAAAGTAATATCACAATCAAATCGTCCATTAATTATCTTTCCTCAAGGTACAAGGGTATTACCTGATGATAGAACTCCATTTAAAAAAGGAGCCTCAAGAATATATGAAGAATTAAAGATAAATTGTTTACCAGTGGCCATTAATTCTGGTTACGTATGGCCAAAAAAAGGTAGAAAAAATAGCAATAGAACAATTACCATATCAATATTGAAACCTATTTCTGCTGGCCTAGAAAAAAATGAATTTTTAAAAACTCTAGAAGAAAATATCTATCAAGAATTAGATTTAATAAACTAACCCTTCATTGGCATCACAACATAAATACTATCAAAATCACCTGGATCTTTTATTAAAGCTGGTGAGCCAGTATCATTAAAGAAAATTTCAACTCTATCTCCATCTAATTCCGAAGCTACATCAATTAAATATCTGGAGTTAAAACTTATTTCTAAATCCTGATCAAATTTAACATTTAATGTTTCTTTTCCATCTCCACTATTAGTATTATTTACTGAAAGATTAAGGGTATCCTTTGATAAATTAAATTTTACACCATCTTTTTTATCTAGAGATACAGATGCCACCCTATCAACTGAGTTTAAGAAAAGTTTTAAATCAATTTCTAATTTTTTTTGATTATTTTTAGGAATTACCTGAATATAATTTGGAAATTTTCCATCGATAAGTTTTGAAATCAAAATACTATTATTTAGCTCAAACTTAATTTTTGACTTTAGGTTTGATACTTTTACATCACCATCATAACTATCTAGCAGTGAACAAAGTTGAAAAATTGTTTTTTTAGGAAGTATAATAGGATCAAATTCAATTTTTTCATCTAGCCTGATTTTTGAAATCGACATTCTATGACTGTCGGTAGCAACAGCTGTTAAATAATTTTTATCCTCAACTTCGGTTTGGTGAAAATAGATACCGCTTAAATAATGTCGAGTTTCGTCATTTGAAACAGAAAACTTACATTTATTTAGAAGCTTTAATAATTGTTTTGATTTTATAATAAATTCATTTTCATTAAAATTCTCATCAGTTAATGGAAACTCAGTAGCACTAATACAATTTAAATTAAAAATAGATTTTTCTGACTCCACTTGCAGTTTACTTACATCGGTAAGGGTAAGATTAATTTTTTTTCCTGATGTTAATTTTCGAATTATGTCATACATAATTGACGAAGTTGTTGTTGTTTTTCCTTCATCAAGAATTTCAACATTATTAAGCTGATGTATAAAAATCAAATCAAGATCTGTAGCAGTAATTTTTAATTTAGAATTACTGGCATCTAATAAAATATTAGATAAAATTGGCAACGTACTTCTCTTTTCTATTACACCTTGACAATAATTAAGTGCTTGTTGAAGGTCTTGTTGATTGACGTTAAATTTCATTTTCTTTGTTATTGTATAATATCTGATTTTTAAGTTTATTAATATTATCTAACATTTCTGGATCTTTTTCTTTGATTTTTTCAATTGTTTTAACGGAGTGAATAATTGTTGTGTGGTCTCTATTCGAGAATTCTCTACCTATTTCTGGTAACGATTTTGAAGTTAAAATTTTAGTTAAGTAAATTGCTGTCTGTCGAGGTCTTACAAGATATCTTGATCTTCTTGAAGAAAGCATTTCATTTTTGCTTATCTTGAAAAACTTACACACAACAGTCTGTATTAAATCAATTGTTACTTTGTTTTCTGAGATATTTAAAAGATCTTTTAATACCACTTTAGTCTCAGGTAAATTTGGAACTTTGTTATAAATTCTTGAGAAGGATACTATTCTATTAACTGCACCAACTAATTCTCTAACACTTCCGGAAATCTCATTGCTGATAAAATCTTGTAAATCTTTTGATACTTGAAGTTGATCTGAATATAAATTGTTTAATTCTTCAGTTTTTTTTTGAACTATTTTTTTTCGTAATTCTAAATCAGGTTTTTGAATATCAACCACCAAACCACCCGAAAATCTAGATTTAATTCTCTCTTGAATGCGCATTAATTTATTAGGTGCCCTATCAGCAGATACAATAATTTGTGATCCTTTGTCTAATAAAGCATTGAATGTATGAAAAAATTCTTCCTGCATTGCTTCTTTACCGCTAATAAACTGGATATCATCTATTAGTAAAATATCAGTACTTCTAAAATATTCTTTAAACTTAACCATATCATTTGATTTAATTGATTTTACAAACTGATACATAAAACGTTCAGCTGAAATAAACATCACTTTACTTTTTTTCTTCATTTCAAAACCAATGGAATTTAAAAGGTGAGTTTTTCCCATTCCAACACCACCATAAATGTAAAGTGGGTTGTAATGAGAAATGGTTTCAGTAACTTTTAAAGAAGCTTCATATGCAAGTTTATTGCTTGATCCAGTTATAAAGTTATCAAATCGTTTGTTAAGATCTATTCGGTTATATTGAAGATAAGAATCTTTTATAA
>QCHC01000040.1 GCA_003279765.1 Pelagibacteraceae bacterium AG-390-M19
ACACTTTTAATCTGAGTTAAATCAACAGATAAGCAATTAATCCACTTGCCAGCGCTAATAAAATAGCGCTAAAGAAAAGTTTTTTTCTTATAGATTTCTTTTTATCTAATCGAACTCTATTAAGTAAAATATTTACATTAGTAGTTTTATAAGAATCTAAGTATAAATCTTTTCTTGGCTCTAACTCATTTTCATACAGACTAGGATCACGATCTTTATTTTTCACAATATATTTAAACAGGTGTTTGATTTTAATGCAAACTAAAACTAATTATTTTTAAAATTAGTTTGTTTCAATGGTTTAAATATAATTTCGGCTGGAAACTTAACTTTTTCTATTTCTATTGAAATGTTTCCATTTAGAAGTTCATCATTTGAATAGTCATTATTTATATAACCAAATGCAAGATTTTTTTTGAAATTAAAAGAATAATTACCTGATGTAGTTCTTCCAACGATTTTATCATCTTTATAAATTGGCTCATCATGAAGTAAAAGAGGTTTTCCAGGTTCATTGTTTTTAAGAACAAACATAGCAAACTTCCTATCAATTTTTTTTTCTTTTATTTTTTCTAACGCTTCTTTTCCAATAAAATTGGTCTCTTTCTTGTAACTAATTGTAAAGTTAAGACCTGCTTGATATTGATTTTCCTCAGGTGAAATATCATGACCCCAATGTAAAAACCCACTTTCCATTCTCATTGTATCTAGTGCATGCATTCCACAATTAGATAAATTATATTTTTTTCCTTTTTCTGTTATTTTTTCATAAATATTTTTGGAGTCTGATGTTTTAACGTAAAGCTCATAACCTAATTCACCAACATAAGATAATCTTTGTGTCCATATTTCAGTTCTATCAATTTCTATATATTTTGAATTTGCAAACTTAAAATTTTCATTACTAAAATCATCTGAGCTTAATTCTTGCATCAACAATCTACTTTTTGGACCAAATATTCCCAACACACAATAATCATCAGTAACGTCAGTTAACTCAACACCCTCCGATAGATGCTTTTTAATATGAAATTTATCTCTTTCTCTTGTCGCTGCAGAGCTAATTATTCTAAAATAATTTTGATCAATACAAACTACAGTAAGATCTGTTTCTATTCCTCCATCATTATTAAGCATATGAGTATAAGTACATTTTCCAGGTTCTTGCTTTATATTTGATGTACAAATTCTCTGAAGATCTTCATAAGCTTTCTCAGATTTAATTTCGAATTTAGAAAACGGAGACAAGTCATACAGCCCAACATTTTTAAGTGTGTTATTGGTTTCGTATTCAACTGATGGATACCAGTTTTGATAATTATAACTGTATTCATATTTAGCTTTCTCACCATTTAGAGCAAACCACATTGGTCTCTCATATCCAGCTGATACTCCAAAACATGCACCAAAACTTTTTAATTCTTCATGATATGGTAATTTTTTCACATTTCTTGATGTTCTATGTTGTTTGTAAGGCCAATGCATTCCATACAAATCACCAAGGGACTCTGTTATACGATCTTTAATAAAACCTAAATTTGAATGAAATTTCTGAAATCTTTTTATGTCATAATTAAAAATATCTTCATTAATATGACCATTCATTAACCATTCGGCTGTCACTTTTCCAACTCCACCTCCGCTTCCAATACCAATGCTATTCAAACCACAGCTAACAAATAAATTTTTAACCTCAGGAACTTCACCTAATAAAGAATTTGTATCTGGTGTAAAAGACTCTGGTCCTGAAAAAAACTTTCTAATTCCAACTTTCTCTAAAACTGGAAATCTTTTCATTGATTTTTCTAAATAAGGTTCAAAATGATCAAAATTTTCTGGAAATTCACCAAATGAAAAATCTTCAGGAACTTTATTAGTATTATTAAACGCTGGAATTGATTTACCTTCAAATATACCAATTAAAAGTTTTCCAGCATCTTCTTTAATATAAGTACAACTGTCAAAATCTCTTATAACAGGTAATGTTGGCGAGAGGTTTTCAATTGGCTCTGTAATTACATAAAAATGTTCTGCAGGGTATAATGGAATACTTACTCCAATTTTTTCTCCAATTTGTCTCGACCACATCCCTGTTGCAAGAACCACATATTCACATTCAATATCTTGCCCATTAACTCTTACACCGCTTACTCTTCCATTTTTAGTCAAAATTGTCTTAACAGGCGATTGTTCAAATATTTTTGCCCCACCTAATCTTGCACCTTTTGCTAACATGTGAGTAACACCACTTGGATCAGCTGCACCATCACCTGGCATCAATACTCCTCCCTTTAAATCCTCTGTATGCATTATTGGATAATTTTTCTTTATCTGTTCTTTGTCTAGAATCTTAATATCCACATCATACAATTGAGCGGTGGTTGCCTGCCTTTGAAGTTCTTGCCATCTAGCATCTGTTTGAGCAATAGATAAGGCTCCGTTAATTCTTAAACCTGCTGAGTGATCTACTTCTTTCTCTAATTTTTTATAAAGATCTAAAGTATATTTTCTAATTTTTGTTACTGCTGCTGTTGGTCCTAATTGACTGACTAAACCTGCTGCATGCCACGTTGTACCTGATGTTAATTGATCTCTTTCTAAAAGAACAACATCTTTCCAACCAAATTTAGTTAAATGATAAACAACAGAGCAGCCTATTACACCACCGCCTATTACCACGACTTTAGTTGATCCAGGGAAAATTACTTTATTTGTCATTTTAAATCACATCTAACATACTAGTTGAACTTAACAATTGATTATAACTTTTTGATCTAATTTTTATATTTTTTTAAATAGAATTGATATAAATTACCATTAATGAAAAAGGCTTTAATTACAGGTATCACTGGACAAGATGGATATTACCTTACAAAATTTTTGCTTAAAAAAGGTTACCAGGTTCATGGAATAAAAAGGAGAACATCTTTAATTAATACTCAAAGAATAGATGAATTTTTTAACAACAAAAATTTACATGATAAAAATTTTATCCTTTATCATGGTGATATGACTGATAGTTCAAGTTTAATAAGTATTTTAAATAAAGTTAAACCAAATGAAATTTATAATTTAGCGGCACAGAGTCATGTTAAAGTTTCGTTTGAAATTCCTGAATATACGGCTAATTCAGATGCAATAGGTGTCCTAAGATTGCTTGAAGCAGTTAGATCAGCAAATTTAATAAATAAAACAAAAATCTATCAAGCATCTACTTCTGAGCTTTATGGAAAAGTTAAAGTAACTCCCCAAGATGAAAAAACTCCTTTTTATCCAAGAAGTCCATATGGAGTAGCAAAATTATATGCTTATTGGATTGTAGTAAACTATAGAGAGGCTTATAATATTTTTGCATGTAATGGCATTTTATTTAACCATGAATCACCTTTAAGAGGAGAAACATTTGTAACAAGAAAAATTACAATTGGATTATCGAAAATCAAATTAGGCTTACAAAAGAATCTAATTTTAGGAAATTTAAATGCTAAAAGAGATTGGGGTCATGCTGCGGACTATGCTGAAGCTATGTGGAAAATGATGCAATTAAATAAACCTGATGATTTTGTTATCGCAACCGGAAAACAATACAGTGTAAAAGAATTTATTAACATTGCTGCTAAAAATTTAGGGATAAACATCAAATGGATTGGAAAAGGAATTAACGAAAAAGGTATAGATAAAAAAACAGGTAAAATTATTATTAAAGTTGGAAAAAAATATTTTAGACCTACAGAAGTAGATTCGCTATTAGGAAACTCAAAAAAGGCAAAAAAAATTCTTAAATGGAAGCCTAAAATTACTTTTAATCAAATGGTAAAGGAAATGAT
>QCHC01000041.1 GCA_003279765.1 Pelagibacteraceae bacterium AG-390-M19
ATTAATCGATGGAAAAACTATCACGACAAGTTCTTAAATCTTGATCTAAAATTAGAAAATTGGACAAAAAAATTTAATTATTAAATTTCTTAAGATTTAATTAAAAAACAAGAAAAAAAAATTTAACATTCTGTTGTGTAAAATTTGACTTAAATAATTAAAATTTCTTATTACTTGCATTTATAAAAACCCCTATTTATAATAGTTTTCAAACAAGCGGGCATAGCTCAGTGGTAGAGCGTCTCGTTGCCAACGAGAAGGTCGAGGGTTCGACCCCCTTTGCCCGCTCCAAATATTATGAGTGAAGATCTTTTAACCAAAAAATGTTTGCCTTGTGAAGGTGGTGCTATTCCTTTTGATATATCTGAAATTCACAAATATCAAAAGAAAGTTGATGGTTGGGATATTACAGAAGATAAAAATAAAATTTTTTTTTTATTTAAAAAATTTAAATTTGAAAATTTTATTAAGAGTCAAAATTTTGTTAATGAGGTTGGGAAAATTTCTGAAGAAGAGGGTCATCACCCAGATATAAGTTTTGGTTGGGGTTATGCAGAAATTAAAATTACAACCCATGCTATTAAGGGCCTTTCTGAAAATGATTTTATTCTAGCTGCTAAAATAGATAAAGTTACTAATGTCTGAAGTGTCTTGTCTTAGAAAAGACTAGAATCGTATCTGTTTCATTTGCAAATTTTATTATTTCTTTGTCTCTAATAGATCCCGAAGGTTGAATTACAGCTTGAACTCCTGATTGAACTAATTTTTCAATTCCATCTATAAAAGGAAAAAAAGCATCTGATGCTGCAACTAAATTATTTCCAAATAAGTTAAATTTTCTCATCTTATTAATTGCTATTTCACAACTATCTAATCTACTTGGTTGACCAGATCCAATACCAACTATTGCTTCGTCTTTTGCAAGAACAATTGCATTAGATTTTACGTATCTACAGATATTAAATGCAAAAATTAGATTTTTAATCTGATCAGAATTTGGTTTTCTTTTGGACACAACTTTAAAATCTTTATTTTTAAATATTTTTAAGTCCTCAGACTGAACTAGTATTGCTTCGTTTGAGGATGTGAATTTTGCAATTTCATTATGTGAATAATTTGTTGCATCAATTATACGTAAGTTTTTTTTATTTTTAAATATTTTTAAAGCATCAATGTCAAAACCATTAGCAATAATTACTTCTAAAAATAGTTTATTTAATTCAACTGCAAGATTTTTTTTTATTTTAAAGTTACAAAAAACAACTCCTCCAAAAGCACTCACAGGATCACATTCTAATGCAGAATTATAACTATCTATAGGATTTGATTTTATTGAAACACCGCATGGGTTTGCATGTTTTATAATTACAGTACCTTTGTTTTTTGGTAAAGATTTTGAAATAGTTAATGCTGCAAATACATCGTTATAATTATTATAACTTAGTTGTTTTCCTTGAATTTGTTTCAAATTAGTTTTAAAATTTTTTGAATAATACCCACTAAATTGATGTGGATTTTCTCCATACCTAAGTTTTTCAATTAAATTTGCAGAAAAAACTTTTTTATGAGGTAAGTGTGTATTTGTTTTTTTATTAAAATAGCTTGAAATTATCGAGTCATAATAAGCCGTTTCTGTAAAGGCAGTTCTTGATAGTTTTTCTCTAAATTTTAATGATGTAGCTCCTTTATTTTTATTCATCTCATCTATTAATTCTTGATATTGATCTGTAGAAGTAACCACTGTTACATCATTATAATTTTTGGCAGCAGACCTAACCATTGTAGGTCCTCCTACATCTATATTTTCAATTATTTTTTTATGATTATTTGTTTTTTCTAAAGTTTTTTCAAAGGGATAAAAATTTACAACTACGAGATCTATATTTTCAAAATTATTTTTTTTTAAGTCATTTAAATGAGATTTATTATTTCTTTTATTTAGAATTCCTGCATGGATTTTAGGATGTAAAGTTTTAACTCTTCCCTCTAAAATCTCAGGTGAATTTGTAAATTCAGATACTTCTAAAGAACTAAATTTTAATTTCTTAATTTCTTTATATGTACCACCGGAACTAATAATTTTGATGTGATATTTTTTTAAAATTTCTAAAATTGATTTTAAATTATTTTTATCAGATACAGAAATAAGAGCTGTCTTTATTTTTTTCATTATATTTTACTTATTTCCCATTTAATTACTTGTTCACTTTCATTATTCATGCCTGAAATAAATATATTTTGGTTTTCTTGATATGAATTTTTATTACCGAAATATAAACCATTATCAATATTTATATCATAATTATCACAACTAAATTTCCAACCTTCATCTTCTAATTGTATTAATATAAACTTATTATTTTGTGTTTTCATAACTTTAGAGTCAGGATGTAGATGAAATCTAATATCAAATTTGATTTGCTTATCTGGATTTTTTCTTAATATTTTATCATGACCAATAAATTTAAATTGTTCAGGATAGAATTCTATTTCCCTATGATGATCTAATTTAAATTTTTTGAAGTAACCATTATGACTAGCTGAAATTTTCCAATAATTTTTCTCAAAAACTACGTTTTTATTTGCAATTTTTAGACCCTTTTGAATCAAAAAATTATCACTAGTTTTAATAAAATCACATGAAGAGTAATCTTCAATTGAAAGTGTATTTTGTAAAGCAGTACTTTTAGACAATTTATTTAGTCTGTTTTTTGTATCTGGATAGTACCCAGAATTTGAAATTAATTTTTTATCATTAGAAAAAATTTCAAAAGATAGAGCACCTGCTTGATAATCTCTCGTGTATATTTTTTCAGGATTTGACCCAATATCCGCTACTAGGATAAATTTTTTATTTTGTAGTATTGTATATCCTGCTAATTCATTGATTTGATTTTTAAAAGTATATCCAAATCGTTTTAAATATTGGTCAAATTCATCATTATTAGATGAAAAATTTCCGTTAAAAAAGATATCTTGCTTTATATTTTGCCATATGAAAGCATAACAGGATCCTAAATAATATATAGTTTCATCAACATATTCTGGAATTACATTTTGAGATTCTTTAAACCACTCTCTAAGAATGATGAGATATTTAAGATAAAAAACTAAATTTTGTATATTTCTTGATTTAGGAAAACCTTGTTTATCAAGAGACTGTTTAATTACATTTTTTAATATATTTAAACCGCTGTTTAAATAATTTTTTTCATCTTTATACGCTAAACCTGTTAAGATTATTGCAGCACAGCCAATCAGTTTTTCTTCTGTTTCATCTAAATTTTTGATCTCATTTAGTAAATGGTTAGTTTGTTTTTGAAGCATATGATTAAAAAATAATCTATATTCCTCATTACTATCCTCATAAGTCAACTGATGATTGGAAAGCCAAGAAATAATTCTTTTTGCGGTAATATTAAAATCCCAGATATTTTCGTCAAATTTTTCATTCTTATTAATCCAATTGAGAATAATTGATTGCGTAGTTTCTTTAGATGATTTTAAATCTAAACTAAAAAACCAAAAAAAATTGTTTAGTTTCTTAAAGTCTTTAGATGAAATATTGTTTTGCCATATAGCCTCAGTTGCAAAATCTTCAATTTTATATTTTTTTTTTTGATACTTAATAATTGAAGACAAGAGATGAGGACTTGGTTTATATTCAAAATTGTTATTAAAAGTTTTTGAAATTTTCTTGTCATAAAAATTTGAATTTTTATATAATTTTTTGAATGAAGATCTTAATTTAAAAAATATTCCATTAGAAAGATTTAGAGAATTTTGAGATTGCATTA
>QCHC01000042.1 GCA_003279765.1 Pelagibacteraceae bacterium AG-390-M19
TTATTTTTCCCTATATGCTAAAATCTAAATTTACAGTTTTTAAAACAAATCATCATAAAAAACATTTTCTTAGAGCGGTTTTAAACTTACCTTCAATGCTTTTATATTTCTCAGCTTTGGTAATGATGCCTATTGAAAAAGCTACAGCAATATCTTTTGTTGTTCCTTTCATCGTAACTATTTTGGCTGTTTTGTTTCTTGGAGAAAAAATTTATATCTACAGAAGTTTTGCTCTTATTTTAGGATTTATAGGAATGTTAATAATTTTAAGACCAGGAATAATTGAAATCTCTCTTGGAGTTTATATGGCACTGGTATCGTCATTTATGTGGTCAATAGTGATTATAATTACAAAAACTATCGCAAAAGATGATAGTTCGATTACGATTTTATCTTATGGATACACGTATATGACAATTTTTAGTTTCATTATTGCGTTGTTTTATTGGCAAACACCTAGTTTTCAAACTTTGATTTATTTATTTTTTGCAGGTTTATTTGGTACATTGTTACATCTTTGCATTAATCACGCATACAAATTAGTAGATGTTAGTATGACACAACCATACTCGTTTCTAAGTTTAGTGTTTGCTTCTTTAATTGGATATTATGTATTTAGTGAAACACCTGATCTCTTCACTTGGATTGGTGCTAGTGTTATATTTTTAGGTGTTTTAATCATATCATATCGTGAAATGAAGCTTGATAAAGAAATTATTAGAAAACGAATAGATATTAAATCTTAATTTTTCTTCTTAAAGGTTTTGTAAATATGCCATAATATAATTAAAATTGTAGTTGCTAGGATGCATGCAGTTAATGTTCTGTCCCATAAAAATTCCCACGAACCATTACTTAATAATAAAGATCTTCTCAAGTTTTCTTCCATCAATCCACCTAAAACAAAAGCTAATATTAAAGGTGGCATAGGGAAATCATATAATCTTAAAAAAGTAGCTACTACAGCAATCCCTATCATTAAATAAATATCAAAATTATTAAATGACATTACGTAAATCCCAGTAACGGAGAAAAATAAAATAAGAGGAATTAAATAATTTTTAGGAACAGCAAGAATTCTAGCTATGTAAGGAATAAGTGGTAAATTTAATATCAGCAAAATTACCATTCCAATATACATAGACATAATAATAGACCAAAAAATTTCTGGGTTTGTCATATAAAGTCTAGGACCAGGCTGAACACCAAAACCTAAAAGTGCTCCTAACATTACTGCAGTTGTTCCACTTCCAGGAATTCCTAAAGTGAGCATTGGTACAAATGATCCTGAACAAGCAGCATTATTTGCGGTTTCTGGTGCAGACAAACCATTTACACTTCCTTTACCAAATTTTTCTTTTTCTTCATCACTAACAACATTTCGCTCCATACCGTAAGCTAAAAAGGATGCAATAGTTGCACCAGCACCAGGCAATACACCGATTAAAAAACCAATTACTGATGATCTTGGAATTGTTTTGTACATTTTAGTTCGCTCTTCTTTATTAATTTTAATAGAACCTAATTCAGTTAATGAAACTTGTTTAGCGGCACTAGTTGGATCATTTCTTTTTAAAATAATAGTTAAAGCTTCACTCATTGCAAAAGTTGCCATTACAACAAGTACAAAGCTAATTCCATCCGTTAAGTTCATATTGTCAAATGTAAATCTTGTAATGTCAGACAAACTATCCTGACCAACTGAAGCTAACATTAAGCCTAGGACCACCATCATCATTGCTTTTAAAAATTGTCCTTTAGATGAAAAAGCGGCAATGGCCGTTAAACCTAAAATCATCAAAGCAAAATAATCAGGTGATCTAAAAGATAAACTTACTTTGGATAAGCTTGGTGCCATAAATAATAAATAAATTGCAGATAATGTTCCGCCAGCAAATGAGCTCCAAGCAGCAATTGCTAAGGCCTTTCCAGCTTTACCTTGTTGAGCCATTGGATAACCATCAAATGAAGTTGCGACAGTACCTGGAACACCTGGTGCATTTAACAATATTGAAGAAGTTGATCCACCAAAAACTGCTCCATAATAAACACCAGCCATTAAAATCAATCCAGTTGCAGGATCAAAACCGTATGTAATAGGTATCATTAAAGCAATTGCAGTCATTGGACCAAGACCAGGAAGCATTCCAATAATTGTTCCAAAGAAACAACCAACCATTACCATTAATATATTTTGAAGAGTAAGTGCGGTTGTTAATCCAATTAATATTCCTTCAATCATCCCATTACTCCAATTGATTGCAGGAATGGATCTCTTAAATAAATATCAAGAATACCATGAAGTAAATACATAAAGGCAGCAACAAATGGAAAAGATAACAAAAACATTAAAACCCATCTTCGTTCTCCTAAAAAATAATATGAAGCAAATAAAAATAATGAAGTGGTTAAAAAATAACCAACTTTTAAAATTGTAGCTCCATAAATAATTGCGATAAGTATAAGTATACCCGTTTTTTTATATTCTAAGTTTTTGTGTTCTACTTTAATTGTATTTGGATCTGGTAAAATAAGTTTTAATCCTGAAAAAAATAATCCTGCATAACCTAAATAAATTGGAAATGTTCTAGCATTAAATGGAGCATTTTCGTCAAATGCAAAAACTTGAATTTGGTAAGCAGTATATAAATAAAATGCTGAAAAAATAAAAAAGAGCAGTGATATAATTTTTGTAGTATTTATATTCACTGCTCTAATTTAAATTTCTAACTAAAGGTTAGATAACTCCTAGTTTTTTCATAAGAGCTGTCATTTCTTCAGTTTGTTTTTCTAAGAATGAAACAAACTTACCTTCTGGGTTATAAATATTAACCCAAGCATTTCTTGCTCTTACTGTTTCCCATTCAGGAGTTTTTTGTACATCGCCAAGCATTTTTGCAATAGCTGATTTATCAGCATTGCTCATACCTGGAGGGCCAAAAAAACCTCTCCAGTTAACGAATTGTACATCATAACCTTGTTCTTTAAGAGTTGGTGCATCTGGTGCATCAGATACTCTTGAAGGAGCAGTAATACCAATAATTCTTACTTGGTCTCTTGCACCCATCAATTCACCTAAACCAGTTGAAATGATTTGAGTTTCTCCAGATAGAAGTCCAGCTAAAGCTTTTCCACCAGCATCATAAGGGATGTATTGAACAGCATTCGGATCTGCACCTGCAGCTTGGAAAGCTAAAGCGCCAATTAAATGGTCCATACTTCCTCTTACTGATCCACCAGCCATTTTTACTGAGCTTGGATCTTTTTTATATGCATCAACTACATCTTGAAAGTTTTTAAAAGATGAACTTTTTGCAACTGCGATAGCACCGTAGTCACCAATTACACCTGCAATCGGCACAACATCTTTATAAGATAAAGTTCCATTGCCTTTTACATAACCTTTATGCCTTGTAATTGATCTAAGTACTAATGGTGTAGATTGAACTAAAACTGTATTAGCAGGTTTAGTATTAATCATGTAAGCAAGAGCTTTACCACCACCACCACCTGACATATTTTCAAATGATGCACTTTTTAACATACCA
>QCHC01000043.1 GCA_003279765.1 Pelagibacteraceae bacterium AG-390-M19
TTTATGCAGCGATTGACAGAGGAAAAGGTGAGATTGATGTTCACCCAGATATTTGGTTACCAAACCAAGAAGCTTACACTAATGATTTAGTTCCAAAAGGAACTTTAAAATTAAGTAGCAAACCATATGAAGGAAACCAAGGTTACTGTGTTTCTCAGCAGTTTGCTAAAAAAATGAATATTACAGCTATCGAAGACTTAGCTAGACCAGAAGTTGTTAAGGCTATGGACAGTGATGGAAATGGTAAAGGTGAGTTTTGGATTGGTGCTGATGGTTGGGCTTCTGCAAATGTAAACCAAGTTAAATTAAGAGACTATGGTTTATATGATGCTGGTATCGAAGCAGTTAGAGCTGCTGAAGCAGTTAAAAACGCAAGGGTACTAGACTCAATCAAAAAAGGTGAAGGTTATGCATTCTATTGTTACAAACCTCATGCAATTTGGGGAATGGCTGACGTAGTGATGTTAACTGAACCAAAATATGATCCTGCAAAATATAAAATGATTCAACCTAAAGCAGATGCTGACTGGTACAAGAAATCTTATGTTGCATCCAAAGATGCTCTTAAGCAAATTCAAATCGGTTGGGCTACTTCTTTAGAGAGTCAATCACCAGCGATTGTAGAATTCTTCAAGAATTTTCAATTAACAGCTGATGATGTTTCTGCAATGGCTTATGCAGTTTCAGTTGAGAAAAAAGATCCAGCTGATGTAGCGAGAGCTTGGATGGAAGCAAACAAATCAACTGTAGACGGTTGGTTAGGACTATAATCTAAATCAAAATTTATACTCGGCAATTTAAGATTGCCGAGTATATTTTCCTATAATAAAAGACAAAAATGGATTCATCGAGTTCAGCAATACAAATTCAAAATGTTTGGAAAGTATTTGGAAATACTTCTAAAGAAGCATTAGATGCAATCCAAAATAAAAAAATTTCAAAAACAGAAGCTTTAGAGAATTACAACTCAGTTATTGGAGTTTCAGATGTTTCTTTTGACGTTAAACAAGGTGAAATATTTTGCGTTATGGGTCTTTCTGGAAGTGGAAAATCTACATTAGTAAGACATATTAATAGACTTTTAGAGCCAACTTCAGGCAAAATTTTAATTAATGGTCAAGATGTAATGGGCTTAGACCGAGAAAACCTTCAAGAATTAAGAAACAAAAAAATTGGAATGGTTTTTCAAAACTTTGCACTTATGCCACATAGGTCAGTTGTAGATAATATTGCAATGCCGCTTGAGATAAGAGGTGTAAGTAAAAATGATAGATTGGATGCTGCAAATAAAATTTTAGAAATTGTAGAATTACAAGGTTGGGGTAATAAGTTTGCCCACGAATTATCTGGAGGTATGCAACAAAGGGTAGGTCTTGCAAGAGCACTGGCAGCTGATCCAGAATTTCTTTTAATGGATGAGCCTTTTAGTGCATTAGATCCACTGATCAGAAGACAGCTTCAGGCTGAGTTCATTAAACTTTCAAAACAAATGAAAAAAACTACAGTATTTATCACTCATGATTTAGATGAAGCAGTAAGAGTAGGACATAGAATTGCAATTATGAGGGATGGAAAAGTAATTCAAATAGGTACACCTGAAGAAATAGTCGTAAGTCCTGCAGATGAATATGTTGCTGACTTTGTAAAAGGAATTTCAAGACTTAAAGTTGTTCAAGCCAAAACAATCATGCAATCTATAGAAAATTATGAAAGTGCTAACGGAAAATTAAATGAAAATAGTCAAAGTGTTGGAGAAAATGAATTACTAAGTAAGCTCATTGAATTATCAAAATCTAGTGAAGGACCATTGGTTGTTAAAGATAATAATCAAAATAATGTGGGTGTGTTAACACAATCAGATCTTTTAAAAGCGGTTATAGAGGGTGGAGATGGAGAATAAACAGATACATAATCCAACTAGATCAGAACTAATTACAGATTTTGTAAAATCTAATCCTGAATATTATATTAAAGAATTTCAAAAAATTGGAAGCAAACCTTCTTTTTCATTTTCATTTAATTTATATGCTGGAATTTTAGGTCCTATTTGGTTTGGAATGAGAAATATTTGGAATTGGGCTTTAGCTTTTTTAATTATTGAAACTTTTTCTGTTGTTCAAATTATTAGAGGTCTATTTGGTAATATTACTAAAGAAGCTGTAGAAAAAATTAAACAAGTTGAATCAACTATAGCTTTTAGAAACAAACAGTTAGAGGCAGCCATAACAAACAATCCAGACAAAGTTGATGTTTATAAAAGAAATATCAAATCGCTAGAGGATGCAATGCAAGGTTACATAGATGAAGTAGCAAGAATTGAAGCATCAGCTATTTGGATCACGATTTTTGGTATTGGATTATTAATTACCGTTAAAATTGTTCAAGGAATACTGGCTAATTCAATATTAGAAAAAAGATATTCAGAATGGTTATCAGATAAAACTTTAAAACCTGGAATGCAAGTTAAGAACTTTGTTTCCAGCACAATATTTGCTGCAGTCATTATGTTTTTTTCTGTGGTACATTATAGTTTTCCAGGTGTAATTACATTAATGGATGATTTCCCAACTCATCCAGATATCAGGTTAACGTCAATAAAATGGGTCGAAACGATCTTCGATTATGCGGTATTAAAAGGAGATGCGTTATTTACAGCAATCACTATTGGTATTAGATCGGTACTAGATTTCTTAGAGTTACTATTTGTCAAAACTCCATGGATAGTAATTATTACAACTATTGTAACCCTAACTGGATTAGCAGCAGGACCTAGAGCTGCGATTTATTCAGCAGGATTTTTGTGTTACATGGGATTTTTAGGCTTCTGGGTTAAAGCTATGACAACATTAGCTCTTTTGGGAACGGCAGCGGTATTAAGTATTGTAATTGGTATTCCACTTGGAATTTTTTGTGCAAGGCGTCAAAGATTTTATTCAATGATAAGACCAATTATGGATTTCATGCAAACAATGCCTGCTTTTGTATTCATGATTCCTGTTATAGCATTTTTTGGAACTGGAAAAGTTGCAGCAGTAATTATTACAATGATATTTGGTGGAACACCTGTAGTTAGATTAACTGTTCTTGGTTTAAGAGGAGTACCAGAAACAATCAGAGAAGCTGCAATCGCTTATGGTGCATCCAAATGGTATTTACTTAGAAAAGTAGATTTACCATTAGCAACCCCATCTATATTAGCAGGTGTTAACCAAACAGTAATGTTAAGTTTAGCAATGGTAGTTGTTGCTTCATTAATTGGAGCTAAAGGGTTGGGTCAAGATGTATTAGAAGCACTTCAATACGCTAATGTAGGACAAGGTATTCTAGCAGGTGTTGCGATATTATTTGTAGCTCTTATTCTTGATAGAGTTGTTCAGGGCAGAAAAAGAGTTTAATTAAAATCAATGGAATACGCACTGTTAGGTTTTTTTACTGGCCTAAGTTTAATTTTAGCAATTGGTGCTCAAAATATTTTTGTGATTGAGCAAGGTTTAAAAAATCAACATGTCTTTCTTGTCTGCTTAATTTGTTC
>QCHC01000044.1 GCA_003279765.1 Pelagibacteraceae bacterium AG-390-M19
ATTTACAGCAACCACAGCTGTAGGTGCCGTTGGAGCAGCAGCAGTAGTGTGGCCCATGGTAGATCAAATGAACCCAGATGCTTCAGTTAAAGCATTAGCAAGTACAGAGGTTGATGTAAGTTCGGTTAAACCTGGAAATACAATTACAGTTCTGTGGAGAGGAAAACCAGTTTTCATTAGAAGAAGAACAAAAGAAGAGATCGAGGAAGCAAGATCTGTAAAAATGGAGGAATTAATTCATCCAGAAAAAGATGAGGATAGAGCAAAAAATCCTGAATGGTTAGTGATGGTAGGAGTCTGTACTCATTTAGGATGTGTACCTTTGAATGACAAAGGTGATTATAATGGATGGTTTTGTCCATGTCACGGTTCTCACTATGATACATCTGGAAGAATTAGGAAAGGACCAGCTCCTTGGAATATGGAAGTTCCTAAATATGAATTCGTGAATGCAAACACAATTAAAATAGGATAGCAAATTTATGAGTGATCACGATTATAAACCTAAATCTAAAGTTGGTCAGTGGTTTAATGATAGACTACCGCTACTAACTCTTGCAAATCATCTAACAGACTATCCTACTCCAAAAAATTTAAATTACTGGTGGACATTTGGTGGAATTTTGACTTTTTGCCTAATCACACAAATCATAACAGGGTTAACTCTAGCTATGCATTACATTGCTCACGCTGACATGGCATTTGAAAGTGTTGAACACATAATGAGAGATGTGAACTACGGATGGTTAATTAGATATATACATGCAAATGGTGCATCAATGTTTTTTCTTGCAGTTTATATTCATATTTTTAGATCGTTATTTTATGGATCTTACAAATCTCCAAGAGAAATTATTTGGATTTTAGGAATAGTAATTTACCTGTTAATGATGGCAGCTGCATTCATGGGTTACGTTTTGCCTTGGGGACAAATGAGTTTCTGGGGAGCAACAGTTATTACAAATTTATTTAGTGCAATACCATTAGTAGGTGAGGGAATTGTAACATGGTTGTGGGGTGGATACTCAGTTGATAACCCAACTTTAACAAGATTTTTTACTTTGCACTACTTAATTCCTTTTTTAATTTTAGGTCTTGTAGTTTTACATATTTGGGCACTTCATGTACCTGGAAATAACAATCCCGTTGGTATTGATATTAAAAAACCTTCTAAGGATACTGTTCCATTCCATCCATACATTGTTATTAAAGATGGTTTTGCGTTACTAATGTTCATGATTGTTTTTGCATTTTTTGTTTTTTATACGCCTAATATTTTAGGACATGCAGATAATTACATTGAAGCAAACCCTATGGTAACACCAGCTCATATAGTTCCAGAATGGTATTTGTTACCTTTTTATGCAATATTAAGATCAGTGCCAGATAAACTTCTTGGAGTAGTTGCAATGTTGTCTGCAATTTTAATACTTGCAGCTTTGCCTTGGTTAGATACTTCAAAAATTAGATCAGCAGTGTTTAGACCTTTGTATAAACAATTTTACTGGATTTTAGTAGCAGACGTTTTAATTTTAGGTTACGTGGGGGCAATGCCTGCAGAAGGCCTTTATTTATTAATAGCAAGAGTAGCCACTGCCTATTATTTCTTACATTTTTTAGTTATTCTCCCTGTGCTAGGATTTAAAGAGAGAACATTACCTGTTCCACTAAGTATAACGGAACCCATTTTAGGTGGATCACCAAACTTAGCAGCAGCAAGACATAGAGAAAGTAAAATAAAATAAAGTGAAAAAGTTATTTAAATTAATTTTATTACTTTCATTTTTTTCTCTAAATAGCGCTCAAACTTTCGCTGCAGAAAAAGTAGATTATCTTAAAACAGATTGGAGTTTTAAAGGTCTTTTTGGAAAATTTGATAGGGCATCTCTTCAAAGAGGATATCAAGTTTATACTGAAGTTTGTGCTTCTTGCCATTCAATGAAGTATTTGAGCTACAGAAATTTGTCAGAAGAGGGTGGACCAGAATTCTCTGAGGCAGCCACAAAAGCAATTGCTGCTTCTTTTGAAGTTACAGACGGACCTAATTCTGATGGTGAAATGTTCACTAGACCTGGAAAACTTTCAGATAAATTTGTAATGCCATACGACAATGTAAAAGCTGCACAAGCTGCCAATGGAGGTGCGTATCCACCAGACATGTCTGTTTTAGTTAAAGCTAGAGGTGGTGGAGTTGATTATATTTATTCTTTACTTCAAGGTTATGAAGATCCACCAAGTGGAGTAACTTTGGATGATGGAGTTTACTATAACAAATATATGTATGGTAATAAGATTAGAATGGCGGCACCATTATCAGATGGAATAGTAGAGTATGGCGATGGCACTAATGCGTCTGTTGAACAGATGTCAAAAGATGTAACAACATTTTTAATGTGGGCCGCAGAGCCTCACTTAGAAGCAAGACACCAAATGGGATTTAAAGCTATAGTGTATCTGATTATTTTAACTATTTTAGTTTACTTTAGTATGAAGAAAATTTGGTCACGTGTTGAATCTGAAGTTTAATACATCTCCATCTTTAACAATATAATCTTTTCCTTCTAATCTCATTTTCCCATTTGCTTTAGAATTTACCCAGCCATCATTAGCTATAAAGTCTTCATAAGAAATAGTTTCAGCTCGAATAAAGCCTTTTTCAAAATCAGTATGAATTTCACCTGCTGCCTTAGGAGCTGTACAATTTTTTTTAATTGTCCACGCTCTTGTTTCTTCAGGGCCCGATGTAAAATACGTATCTAGTTCTAATATATTGTAGCCTTTTTGAATTAACATATTTAATCCAGTTTCTTTTAAACCTATCATTTCCATATAATTTTTTTTCTCTTCAGCAGGTAGCTCATTAATTTGATTTTCTATATCAGCAGATACAATTAGTGTATTTTCATTGCCAAATTTTTCTATGAAATCATTTGTATATTTGTTGCCATTCTGAATACTTTGTTCATCAACATTACAAACATATATTTTTGGCTTAATTGACAATAAACCACTTTGATTTAATTGCTTGGTGTCAAATTGTGTTTTTAGGACCGAAATATCTTTATCATTATTAATGCAATCTAGAGCAATTTCTAAAATTTTAAGTTGCTCTTCATCTACATTTTTTTTGTTATTTTTTTCCAATCTTTTTTGAATACTTTCAAGATCTGCAAGCATCATTTCAGTTTCAATAATTTCTAAATCTCTCACTGGGTTTACATCAGGATTAACATTTTGAATATCATCTGAATCAAAACATCTAATCATATGAATT
>QCHC01000045.1 GCA_003279765.1 Pelagibacteraceae bacterium AG-390-M19
ATTATAGGGATCATTAAATCTGGAGTTACTGCAAAAAATCTTAATAAACCAGGAGCATGTGCAAATCCAACTGCAGTAAGAACTTTTTTAAATGAAACTTTAGTTTGTTTATCTGGAAAAAGTTTAACACCTATAACAAAAATAAAGATAGCCCATATTAACCAAGTAACTATTGCTGTTAGACCTGACATTCCTATTGCAGTTTTAATTATAGTGTTAGCTGCTACTGCACCAGCAACTCCATCTAAAATCATTATTAAGCCTGCAAAATATATTGAAGCTTCACCAAAATTTCTGTTATCAGAATAAAGTGTCTTATCTAATTTTATTGATTTGAAAACTATATTTAAAAATTCACCAAACATTAATTTTTATCTCTTTTATTTTTTTGAGCTTTATATGAAACAATTAATGGAAATACTATTAAAGCAATCGTAATAATAATGCAAACTGCTATTAAAAACCCTTTTGTCATTGAATTTCGGGGGAGTTTTAATAACTCCCCCTAAATAGATTTAGCCTTTTACAACTTCTCTTGTGTTTGCGTTAAAAGACTCTTTGAATGGAATATCCACCACTACAGCATCAACAGGTGTTCCTGGAGTATCTGAATATTCTTCAGGCAGATGAACTTTATATTTAGTTCCTACTTTTCCTTTTGGAAAACCATTTGCATTCAATGTTCCATCGAAAGGAACATATCCCATTGCAATGTTTGTTTTCTTTTCAGGATGCCACCAAGGTGATGTTAAAAATCCTACTGGATCTCCACCACTTTCAGGAGAAACTAACCAAAAGTCAGGCGCATAATTATCAATAGGTTTACCACCTAATTCCATACCAACTAATTGAAGTTTGTAAGGTTTTTTTCCTGCTTTTAATTCATCTTTCATTTTTTCTAGTGCAGCCTTACCAACATAATCAGCAGTTTTGTTCCATTCTCCTTTTCCAGACAAAGAAACTTGATAACCTAAATTACATTGGAATGGATTGTGTTGTTGATCCATGTCTTGTCCCCATGAAAGAATACCCGCTTGAATTCTTCTATGGTGAGCAGGAGCAATAACCATTAAGCTGTGTTTTTTTCCAGCTTCAAGCACAGCATTCCACATATCTTCAGCATATAAAGTAGAGTTTCTTAGATAAATTTCATAACCAGCTTCTCCTGAGAAACCAGATTGTGAAATTACCACATCTCTTCCGCCAATTTTAGCTTCAGCTAGTCCGTAGAAAGGCATGTTGTCAAAATCTACTTGATCTCCACACAAATCTTTCATCAACGCTTTTGATTTCGGACCTTGAATTTGAACTGGACTCACGTCAATTTCTTCAATTTTACAATCAAATCTGCCATCTGCATTTACACCTTGAAGATACATTCCAATATCAGAATCTGATAACGAAAACCAAAATTCATCTTCAGATATTCTTAAAAGGATTGGATCATTTAAAACTCCACCGTATGCATTACATAGAATTACATATCTTGCTCTCATTGGTGAAATTTTAGTTGCATCTCTTGTAATTACATAGTCAGTAAATTTTTCTGCATCTGGACCCTTAACTCTTATTTGTCTTTCAACAGCAACGTTCCACATTGTTACATGGTTTACGATAGCATCGTATTCAACCATAGCTCCACCATCTTCAGGTTTTACGTAACCTCTTGGGTGATAAATACGATTATATACAGTTGCTCTCCAACAACCTGCCTGCATTGATAAATGCCAATAAGGTGATTTTCTTACCCTTGTTGAAATTAACATTTCAACTTTTGTTGGCCCACTTTGTCTTAAGTTGTATGGTACTTCTCTATCTGACTGATCAACAGAAGCAACATGTTTTAATTTAGTATAGTCAAATTCATTAGACATAACTATTCTCCCTCAACCACTTGTTAGTTTCCTTCAAGCCGCCGAATGTATAAATGTGGAAGTTATCAGTGTGCGATTTAACTTTCCCAATTAAATCATTAGGGTCTTTAGGTTTCAATAAATCTAATGCCTTACTAAAATTAGATTTAAGAAAGTTTAAGGAATTTTTTGCCCCAACGATATTAGCAAATTTAATTAAGCTAGATATTTTCAAGGGCCCAGTGATTCCAACATGCACTGGTACGCTTTGTTTAGAAATGAAATCAATAATAGGCTGAGGATCAAGTAACCATTGAGTTACTATATAATCAGCATAAGGCTTTTTATCTATCATTGCTTTTTCTAAATCTGTGTCGGATATATCAGGACTCCCTTCAGGATGTCCAGCTATTCCTATTTTCATTTTTTCAAAATAACCTGTTTCTAAAAGTTGAAACGAACTATCAAATTTTCCAAGAGGCTCTCTTCCTCCTCCTATAATTAAAGCTTGTTTAACTCCTCCATCTTTGCATCGTGAAACATAATCTTTAAGTTGCTTTTCATTATGCATTGATCTAGCAGGAAAATGTGGTACAGGATTAAAACCTTTTTTTACAAGCTCTACAGCCTTGTCAGCTGTTTCCTTGTAATCACCTCCAGGTAGCATTGTAATATAAATGTCGGATAATGCTGGAACGGTATCAATTTCTGTTTTGGGTCCTATTTCCAATGAAAAATTCATAGAGGAGATCTTTATTTATTTTAAAATATGAGTCTAGAAAATTCGATGCAGCAAAGTATCAACTATTTTATCTGACCTCTATGCTTCTGGATTCTTCTTCCATACTCTTGAGTGACCCTATCAAAGACAATTGCGAGAGCCACTATTGCTAATCCATTCATCATTCCAAGAGCTAAATATTGGTTAGAAACAGCCCTTAATATTGGTACACCAAGTCCTTTAACACCTATCATAGAAGCAATAACCACCATTGCTAGAGCCATCATTATTGTTTGATTTACGCCAGCAAAAACAGTCGGTAAAGCAAGTGGAATCTGAACAGATTTTAATTTTTGAGTTGTGGTTGCTCCAAAAGCTTCACTAGCCTCTAAAGTTTCTTTGTCTACCTCTCTAATTCCTAGATTAGTTAACCTAATAATTGGAGGAACTGCGTAGACACAAACAGCAATTAAGCCAGGAACCTTTCCAATTCCCAACAACATCAAAATTGGAATCAAATAAACAAAACTAGGAATTGTTTGCATCATATCTAAAACAGGAAGTATAGTTTTTTCTGCTCTAGCAGATCTTGACATGATAATTCCAATTGGAATTCCAACCACAATACATATAATCGTACAAACTGTAATAATTGCAACCGTTGCCATACAATCTTCCCACATTCCAAAATAGCCA
>QCHC01000046.1 GCA_003279765.1 Pelagibacteraceae bacterium AG-390-M19
TCCATGAAACTCATCAGATCTATTTTTATAATTTAAATTAAATTTGTCTAAGTGGCTTTCAAACCAACGTCTATGCATTTCTTGAGCAGCGCCAGAACCAAATACCATAAATTCATTTTCATCCAAACAAGCAACTGTTAAATCTCCACATAATTTTCCTCTATAAGACAACATTGGTGATAAAGATATTCTTCCAGGTTTAGGAAGTCTTCCAGCCATAATATGATCTAAAAATTTTCTAGCATCAGGTCCTTTGAATTCATGTTTTGAAAAATTTGCAACCTCAATTAAGCCAACATTCTCTCTTACATTAATAACTTCTTTAGAAACGTAATCATGTGATCTTGATCTTTTGATTGTAGGTTCCTCGTGAGCATCTTCTTTATTATTTGCAAACCACAAAACATTTTCTAAACCAAAACTATCTCCCATGACAGCTCCTTGATTAACAAAACGATCATAAAGTGCTGTTGTTTTTTGTTTTCTTCCTTTTGGTAAGGTTTCATTAGGAAATGTCATAATAAATCTTCGTTCATAGTTTTCTGAAGATTTTATTGTTCCATATTGAGGTGATGCATAATCTCCAAATCGAGCAACATCCATTGCCCAAACATCTATTGAAGGTTCTCCATCAATAATCCATTCAGCAATACATTTTCCAACTCCTCCACCTTGACAAAATCCAGCCATAACACCAACTGCAACCCAATAATTTTTCATTCCTGGTACTGGACCAATAAGAGGACTACCATCTGGACCAAAAGTAAAAGGCCCATTAACTATATTTTTTATTCCTGCACGTTCTAATGCCGGCATTCTCTCAAACCCAATTGCTAATCTATCTTCGATATTATCTAATTTTGGCTCAAGTAACTCATGACCAAAATTCATTGGAGTTCCCTCTACTTTCCAAGGAGTTGATTTTGGTTCATAAGTTCCAAGCAACATTCCTTTTCCTTCTTGTCTAAAGTAAATATTTCCCTCAAAATCTGTACCAATAGGTAATCTTTGATCACCCATTGCTTCAATTTCTGGAATAGGTTCAGTGATCAAATAATGATGCTCCATTGGTTGAACAGGAAGATTAAGCCCAGCTAGTTGACCAACTTCTCTTGCCCAAAGTCCTCCTGCATTAATAACTATTTCTGCATTAATATTTCCTTTGTCAGTAAATACTTCCCATGAGCCATCTTTTTTTTGTTTCGTGTCCTTAACCACTGTATGTGTGTAATATTTACCACCATGAACTTTAGCGGCTTTTGCAAAAGCATAAGTAACTCCTGATGGATCAACTTCACCATCAATAGGATCCCATAAGGCTAACAAATATCTAGATGGATCAATTAAAGGATGTTTCTTTTTTACTTCCTCCAAAGAAATAAATTCTTGGTCAAGCCCCATGTATCTTGCTTTTGATCTTTCTCTCTTTAAGTAATCGGCCCATACTTCGTTTGAAGCTAAATAAAAACCTCCACTAGGTTTAAACCCAGTTGAGTGACCAGACTCTTTTTCAATCTCTTTATATAATCCTATTGTGTAAGCCATCATCCGAGAGATGTTTGGATCAGAAGAAATTACATGAACATTTCCAGCAGCATGCCAGGAAGAACCTGAGGTTAATTCATTTCTCTCAAGTAAAATACAATCTTTTAATCCAAATTTAGATAAATGGTAAAGAATAGAACATCCAACTACACCACCACCTATGATTACAACTTTGGCATGCTTTTCCATTAATATTTAATTTCCTTATTTACTTTTTTTAAAGATTTATCAGTACCATGATGAAAATGTTTACTCATGTCTGGCATATATTTCATTGAAATTGGTTTTTTGCCAATTGCAACTGACATTTCTCTGACATGATGAGCTTCTGCGCCGCAACATATACCAATAAAATTTATTTTATTTTGAACACATTCTTTTGCAAACTCTGCCATTTCAAATCTGTTACAGAACAAATTGTCTAAAGCTACAGGGAATGCATTCCCACCAGGAATACAACTACAACCATGATCAGTTATATTTAAAAAACCAGGCTCTTCCTCTGTTGTTCTATAAGGTACTGGAAGTCCAGCAACATGACACGAAACTTTTTCTCTAACTTTTTTTAATAATTTCATTGTCATCTCTGGTCCTCTATAACAATTTAAACCAACTACATCAGCGCCTAGATCTTCCATCATCTTACATGCATCCTCAGCACTATGTCCTTCTCTAGTTTTGTCTCCTCTAGGAATTGCAAAATTGCAGACTGCAATCAGCCCAGCATCTTTAATGGCTTTTAATGCTATCTTCATTTCTTCCGTCCAATTTATTGTTTCAGCTATTACAAAATCAACTCCTGCTTCTTTTGCCCAACCAATTTGCTCTTCATACATTTTTTGACATTCTTTATGGGTACTAGTATCTCCTGGATCGAAAATATTTGTATTGGCTACATCTCCACAAACCATCAAGTCTAAATCTTTAAATTCAGCTGCAGCATCTTTTGCAATTTTAAGTGCATTTTTTTGAAGTGGCTCTAACATGTCTTCTTTACCTATAATTCTCAGTTTTTCTCTATGCCCATAATAAGTAAATGCTTGAACAACATCAGATCCTGCACGAATAAACTCTCTATGTAATTGAGTTACTACCTCCGGATGTTCTAAAACTACCTCAGGCACAAATGGTCCTGCTGATAAATACCCTCTTCTTTCCATTGCAAAAAGATATCCCTCTGCGCACATTATTGGGCCTTCGTTTAATCTAGAAATAAGATCTTTTTTCATAATTTATCCTTTCATTTCATTATATTGTTTGCAACCCATTTGTGGAAATGATGAGTGGGATTATCCATCACAGGTGAAAAATTTCCCCCATTATAAGATGGTGATTTTCTACCATCTTGCATTCCCTCAATTATATTTAAATCTTCACTTTGAACTCCTTTCCAAAGTTCAAAGTTTTGTTTTCTAAGTGATTTAAATTTTTTCGAATTTGCTGCTTCATTGCCAACATAATAAATTTCCATATGTTCTTTTGTATATTCATTATTTACTGGTTCTAACCAGTAGGCATAAAAATGGTCTTTATGAATCCCGAGCATAACATTTGGGAAAAGAGAAACGTATTCTGCAATATGTTCTTGATCTT
>QCHC01000047.1 GCA_003279765.1 Pelagibacteraceae bacterium AG-390-M19
CTTAAGTGTGTTATTTGCACTATTCTTGTACATATTTATTTGTTATTTGATCAAAGCTTTTAAAATTAGTGATATTAAATTAAACTATTAAACATATGGGTAAAAAAATATTTTCTGGTGTTCAACCAACTGGCAATCTTCACTTGGGTAATTATTTAGGTGCAATTAAAAACTTTGTAGACCTTAATAATGATGTTGAGAATGATTGTATATTCTGTGTGGTTGATCTACACGCAATTACAGTTAAACAAGATCCAAAAGAATTAAAAAATAATATTCGAGAGACCGTAGCTACTTTTATAGCAAGTGGAATTGACCCTAAAAAAAGCATTATTTTTAATCAATCTGGTGTAGCAGCTCATTCAGAAGGAGCATGGATTTTGAGCTGTATTGCTCGAATGGGTTGGTTAAATAGAATGACACAATTTAAGGAAAAAGCAGGAAAAGATAAAGAAAAAGCAAGCGTTGGGCTTTACTCATATCCTGTTTTAATGGCAGCAGATATTCTTTTGTACGATGCAACTCATGTTCCTGTTGGAGATGATCAAAAACAACATCTCGAGCTCTGTAGAGATATTGCTCAAAAGTTTAATAACGATTTTGATCAAGACAACTTTTTGCAAGTACCTGAACCTTTAATTCAAAAAGAATTTTCTAGAATTATGAGTTTAAAAGATGGATCAAAAAAGATGAGTAAATCTGAGTTATCAGATTTAAGTAGAATTAATTTAACTGATGATAAAGATGCAATAGTAAACAAAATAAAAAAAGCGAAAACTGACCCGTTGCCCATGCCAAGTAGTATTGAGGAATTAAATCAAAGATTGGAAGCTAGAAATCTTCTTGGAATATATTCTAGCTTAAATAATTCAAGTTTACAAAATACAGTTGAAAACTTTTCAGGTAAAAATTTTTCTGAATTCAAAGATCAACTTTCTGATTTATTGGTTAAAAAAATCGAACCTATATCTATGGAAATAAAAAAACTTTTAGATGATCAGACTTATTTGGATAAAATCCTTCTAGAAGGAGTTGAAAAAGCAAACTCAATTGCATCCAAAAAGATTGATAGAATTAAAGAAATACTAGGATTTTAATATAAATTTAATTTCAAGTTTAAATTTTCGAAATAAGCTCTATATATATTTTAAATATGTTCGTTCAAACCGAAATAACGCCAAATCCTAACTCTTTGAAATTTCTTCCTGGAAAGAAAGTTTCAAATAGTGGTCCATACGAAATCACAAATAAAGATCAAATAAATAATGATTTAGTTCGAAATATCTTATCAGTCAACGGCGTTGAAGGTATTTTTTTAGGCCAGGATTTTATTTCAGTAAATAAAAATGATCAGATCAAATGGGACGAAATTAAACATATTGTTATTTCATTAATTAACGATTTTTATTTAGATGGTAAAGAATACGTCATTGATGAAAATGAAGAAAAAAATAATGATAATTTAAGTGAAATCGAGGAGAAAATTGTAAAAATTTTAGATCAAAAAATAAGACCTGCAGTTGCAAAAGATGGTGGGGATATAAAATTTAAAGAATTTAAAGATGGGATAGTAAAAGTACAATTACAAGGAAGTTGTTCAGGTTGTCCAAGTTCGACAATGACTTTAAAGCAAGGAGTGCAAAATCTTTTATGTCATTATCTTCCAGAGGTAAAAGAAGTTATTGCAATATAAATGTTTATGAAAAAAAATTTTATAAAATTTCAACTTAGTAAAAATAAAAGTATAAATTCTATTTCTAGATTTATATTAAGTGGTGTTATTTTGATTTCATTTTTTTATGTTACTCCTATATTTATTAACTTTGCTCAAAATAACTTTAATCATAAAGAATTTACGAACAATTCTAAAAATCTTTTAATAAAAAAACTTAATATAAATAATTTGATAGAAGAAGACATCTCAGGTGAAGTAGATGAGATGGATTTACTGTATGATATTTTAGAGGAAAATAATTCAGAAATTAATTTAGTTAGATATACTACATCAGAAATTAATGCATTATTTAAAGAGGTGAATTATAACTTAAATGATGTAAGGGAAAGTAAGCTGGTTAAGCCTATCGATATAGGACTTCTTCCACAAGAAATAAATAGTCTTTCAAATTCAAAGCAAAAAAAGGATATGTTCATTAAAATAGTTCTTCCATTGATTGTTAAAGAAAATACTAAAATTAGAATAGACAGAAAGAGACTTTTCACAATTTTGAATAAAAATAGCAATACTGAAATTGAAAAAAAATGGCTTGAGAAAAAATTTAAGCAATATGGAGTTAGACAAAATGATATTGCATCTTTAAAGGTAAGAATGGATGAAATTCCAGCTTCGCTAGCAATTGCACAAGCTGCAAAAGAAACAGGTTGGGGAACTTCAAGATTTGCTAGAAAAGGAAATGCTTTATTCGGTCAATGGACTTGGTCAGGTGAAGGTTTAAAACCCAAAGAAGCTGAGAAAGGCGAGACGCATAAGGTCATGAAATTTAATAGTTTACAATTATCCGTGAGAGCATATTTAAGAAATTTAAATACTCATAAATCTTACATAAATTTAAGAAAAGCTAGAAGTGAATTGAGAAGTAATGATAAACCACTCGATAGTTTAATTTTATCTAAATATTTAGATAAATATGCAGAAACTGGAAGTCAATACATTGAAGTGCTTCAAAAAATAATTAATCAAAATAAATTGAAAGATTTTGATGAAGCAAGATTGTTACCATCCAGTAAGGATTTAGAGAGTTTGATTTAATTTTTCTTGATAGGAAATTGAACTCCAAACCATCTCCATTTACCATTATCGTTTAAAGAACAGTTTATTCTGCCTCTTCTAGGCTTAAAAGGTTCTCTAAATTCAATAGTTAAGATTTGATTAGAAAAATTAGTTTTAGATTTATCCCACATGTCTCCCTCGTTGGAATAACAAGTAATATTACTTAAATTTTTTTGTTCTTTAAAAAATTCAACTTTAAAATTTGGTGGATTATTATTTATTGTAAGTTGTTTTTCACTTGGAGATAAACTTTTATATTCTAAAGGATA
>QCHC01000048.1 GCA_003279765.1 Pelagibacteraceae bacterium AG-390-M19
GTAAGAAAATTTGCTGAAGCTCAATTAAAAAATTATGGTCAAGATTTTGAAGTTGAACTGTCTGAAGGTTTGTATGCAGGTCAAAGATTAATTCCTGTTAATACAGCTGGATGTTATGTACCAGCTGGAAGATATGCTCATATAGCATCTGCTGTTATGAGTGTAACAACAGCAAAAGTTGCTGGTGTTAAAAATATTCTTGTGTGTAGTTCACCAAAACCAGGTGTTGGAGTTCATCCTACTATTGTTTATACTGCTGACCTTTGTGGTGCTGATGTAATAATGAATTTAGGTGGAGTACAAGCAATTGCAGCAATGACTAATGGTTTATTTGGAAATGCACCCGCTGATATTTTAGTAGGTCCAGGTAATCAATTTGTAGCTGAAGCAAAAAGAATTTTGTTTGGTAAAGTTGGAATAGATTTATTTGCAGGCCCAACTGAAATTGCAATAATCGCTGATGAAACTGCTGATCCAGAAATTGTAGCAGTAGATTTAGTTGGTCAAGCTGAACATGGTTATAATTCACCTGCTTGGTTATATACAACAAGTAAAGACCTAGCAGAAAAAGTAATGAAAAGAGTTCCAGAATTAATTGCTGAATTACCAGAGTTACCAAGAACTAATGCTGAGGCAGCTTGGAGAGATTATGGTGAAGTAGTTCTTTGTGATACTGATGAAGAGATGGCTACAATTAGTGATGAGTATGCACCTGAGCACTTGGAAGTTCAAACAAAGAATTTAGATTGGTTCCACAAGAGATTAAAAAATTATGGTTCTTTATTTGTTGGTGAAGAAACAACTGTTGCTTATGGAGATAAATGTTCAGGAACAAATCATATTTTGCCTACAAAAGGAGCTGGAAGATATACTGGTGGTTTATTTGTAGGAAAATTTATTAAAACACTAAGTTTCCAAAGAATGACTAAAGAATCTACTGAACTTGTTGGAGCTGCAGCTGCTAGACTTTCAAGATATGAAGGTATGGAAGCTCACGCAAGAACTGGAGATGTAAGATTAAAAAAATACGGTTATTCAAATTAATTTTAACCAACCCAATTTATACCTCCTATAGTTTCACCAATTGAATTTGCTATAGGTTTATTTAGAAATATTTCTAATTTAGTTTTATCAATTATATTTATCTCTGAGATCATTCCAGCTATCGCTGTAGATGATGCTCTTGCATTTCCATCTAAAATTTTAACTACAACTGATATTTTTTGATCTGGGATAATGGCTACAAAAACCCCCTCTGCACCATTTTTAAAGAAAACTTTTTTATCCAAAAGTTTTGTTAATTTTGAATTATCACTTTCTTTTCCACCAGCATAATCAGGTTGATTTACACAAGAATTATAAATTTTGCTGGCAACTTTACCCAAACTACCAAGTTTTTTAAAATCAGAAAAATTAGCCATTAAGTATCCAAACTTATTCAAAGGCATCAATGGATTAGGAAGTGTGCATCCATCAACACCTATTTTATCTAATTTAGTTTGACTTAAATTTTCTATTAAATTAAATAATTCTTTTTGAATTAAATGATCTTTAGAATTATACTTTTCAATATCTAAACCCCTTTCAATCGCTACAGCTAGATGTGCACAGTGTTTACCTGAACAATTATGAAAAATTTTTCTTTTTTGTTTATATTTACCAAAAGCCTTAAATTTATTATCCAGCATCCATGGCCAATCTTCACCACAAGCGAGTTTGCTTTCATTAATATTTAATTTTTGTAACCAATCTTCAATTAATTCTTGATGTATGTCTTCTGCAAAATGAGAAGATGTAGAAAAAGCAATCTGTTTTTCTGAAAGATTTTCTTTTTCAATATGTCCATCTTTAAATAAATTTAATGACTGTATTGGTTTTAAAGAAGATCTTGGATAAATTAGTTGTGAGCTATCACCCCACTCTTTTAATATTTTTCCTTCAGAATTAACTATAGCACCAACACCATGATGTTCACTCTCAATTGAACCACTTCTGGTAACAGTTACTAATTTTTTTAACATTTTAATTTATTAACATTTTTGTTAATATTATATAAGAGTAGAATAAATCATGGCAACTTACGAGTGTTCTAAATGCGGAATGTCAGTCAACGCAACATGTGGAAAGTGCGATAAGCCTTTAGTGGACGACATGCTTAAATTAGATGATGGAAGTGAAGTACAAATATCTAAATGTCCAGACGATCATGGAAAAATAAAATCTCCGCTATGTTGCGGACAAGATATGTCTTGTGCTGTCTAAATTAAAGAATAAGAAAATAAATGAATGATATCTTTGTGGATGATCTTGGAGAAGGTCGTGCATTTATTCTTGTACATGGTTTTCTTGGTTCATCTGAAATGTGGTCTTTGCAAAAAGATTATTTCAAATCAAAATTTAGAATAGTTTCTCCAGCTCTACCTGGTTTTGGTGAAAGTCATAAAGCTCCTTCATTAAATTCAATAAATGATATGGCTAAATTCGTTCTGGATGTAATAAAAGAAAAGAAAATAAATAAGTTTCATTTAATTGGACATTCTATGGGTGGAATGATTGTTCAAGAAATAGCAAAAATTGCAGGTGATAAAATTGAAAAACTAATTTGTTTTGCAACTAGCTCTATTGGAGAAATACCGGGTAGATTTGAAACAATGGACGAGTCTATCAGACGATTAAAAGAAGAAGGTATCAATGAATTAAAAACTAGAATTCCTCCAAAATGGTTTGTTAAAGGTAATAAAGATAAAAATTATTTCTTTTGTGAAAACGCTGTAACAAATATTTCAGAAGAAACAGCATCAAACGCACTTCATGCAATGAAACAATGGAATGGATTTGAAAATCTTAAAAATATTAAAAATAAAACATTAATTGTTTGGGGAGATAAAGATACAGCATACAATCTTGAGCAAGTAGAAACATTGAATAAAAATATTCCTAACAGTGAACTTAAAATAATTAATGGATGTAGCCACAATGCTC
>QCHC01000049.1 GCA_003279765.1 Pelagibacteraceae bacterium AG-390-M19
TCTTTCATTTGTGTTAACGAATATCCAAGATCAAAAATAACACCTTTGATATTTTCGTTTTTTATTTTTAAATTAGTTAGTTGACTGAATTTTAAATTTTTAAAAATAAATCTATCTTCAAAATCATCTAAAATTGAATTTGCAATTTTTTGACTTTCAATATCCCTATCGAGTCCTATTACTTTTGTATTTTCAAACTCTAGTATTTTTTTTGAATATCCGCCTTGACCAAATGTGCAGTCTATAAATGTGCCACCATGTTGAGGGGTGATAACGCTAATAATTTCTTTTAGCAGTACAGGATAATGTTTTTGTACATCCGGTACTATGGTGGCTTCCATTTATTTCTTTGAAGACCATTAATTTTTTTGTCTTCTTAGGAAAGCAGGAATTTCAAGATCGTCTTCATCTCCTTGATCCTCAGAATTTAATAAATCTGAAGGTGAAGAGTTTTCACTTTCTGAGCTGAATAAATCTGGTGAGTCTGAATCTACGCCAAACTCCTTGAGATCATTTGATGGTTCTTCTTGGTAATTTTCATCATGATTTTTTGCTTCAAATGTTTCTACTGCTTCTTGAGTAAATGATTTTTCCATTTCATTTACAGTGCTGTCCTCTACAATACTTTCTTCTACTCCACTGTTTTCTGTGGCAAAATTTTCATTCATCATATTATTTTCAACACTTATTTGCTCTTGTTCTTGAACTATTTCATTCTCAACCTTAAGAGCGTTAGCACCATGAGTGATAGGGCTTGATGAGTTTGAAAAATTAAAAGCTGGAGAACCCATATTTGAAAAATCAGAGTAACCTGGATTTCGATTTTGAATTCTGTGAACCATATTTACCACTGATTTAGATTCAGGTTGTTGTCCATCTAATGAAGTTGCAACAATTGAAACTCTCATTTTTCCATCTAAATCAGCATCAGTTATTGCTCCTATAATTAACTCAGCTTCTGGATCAACCTCTGCTCTTACTTTGTTAACTGCTTCATCAACTTCAAAAAGTTTTAAGTCTTTACCACCAGTGATATTAACTAGTAACCCTTTAGCACCCTTTAAAGTGTAATCGTCAATTAATGGATTGCTGATCGCCATCTCTGCAGCTTTAAGTGCTCTACCTTCACCTTCAGCTTCTCCTGTTCCCATCATTGCTTTACCCATTGAAGCCATTACAGTTTCAACATCAGCAAAATCCAGATTAATTAACCCAGGTCTTACCATTAAATCTGTTATACTCTGAACTCCATGCATCAATACGTTATTTGACAGATTAAAAGACTCTTCAAAAGTTGTTTGTTCATTTGCAATTTTAAATAAGTTTTGGTTTGGAATTACAATTATAGTATCCACATGTTTTCTTAATTCTTCCAATCCTTGTTGTGCTCTTCTCATTCTAGAGGGGCCTTCATATAAAAATGGAAGAGTCACAACACCTACAGTTAATATATTTAATTCTTTAGCAGCTCTAGCGATGACATGAGCAGCACCAGTGCCCGTTCCACCACCCATACCAGCTGCAATAAAAACCATATTTGCACCTTGAAGTGTATTTACAATTTCATTTAATGATTCATCAGCAGCTGCTTGTCCTATATCTAATTTTGCACCCGCACCTAAACCCTTTGTTAAATTTAAACCAATTTGAATTCTAGTTTTTGCTTTACTTAACTTTAAATCTTGAGCATCTGTATTAACTGCAATAAATTCTACTCCCTGAAGTTTATTATCAATCATTTCATTTATTGCATTACCTCCAGCTCCACCTACTCCTAAAACTAAAAGTCGTGGCTGAAGTTCTTTTATCTCTGGTGCTTTAAAGTTAATTGTCATCTTATTTCCCCTCGTTGTTGTTTAAATGTTTTTCCCATTTAAGACTTGCTCGATTTAAATTTGCTTTTTTTCTTGCTGATGTCTTAAATTTTTCAAATGCTGTTGGTTCCCAAATTTGAAAGGTTTGACCTTGACCAACAAACAACATGCTATTTTTTATTTTTGCATGTTTTAATAATTTTGATGAAAGAGAAATTCTACCTTCACTATCAAACTGTAAGTTAGTACTTTCTGCTAATATTGATGTTGCAAAATAATCTCTTTTTTCCTCAAACGGATTTAAAGAATCTATCGCGGAGGAAATTTTTTCAATTCTGTCTTGAGAGCATGCTTCTATTGAAGAATTATTAAAAGATGGATAACATATAACGCCATTATAACCTAAATTAGACAAATGAGATCTGAAGCTAGCAGGCACAGATACTCTCCCTTTTTTGTCTAATCTGTTCTCGTAAGTAGATAAAAACATGTATTTTTAATTTTATAAATTCCATAAATGGGAATATATGGGAATATATGGGTATTTAAATTGATAGTCAATTGCTGATTCTTTAGTCTATTTAGTAGAATTTTTAAGGGAAAATTTGATAAAATTGTTATAAACGAATGAACTCTTAAATTCTTTTATTAGACTGCTTGGATAAATTAAATTTACAATTATAATTATAATAATACCTAGGGATTATAATATTTCATGGTTATCAATGATGAAGTGCCAGATAAACTATAAGCCGGGTTCTGTCATTTAAACCTATCATTTGTCTAGGCTTAAGATCACTCTTAAGCTCAAGCAACTAACCCTGATGACTAGCCAAGGACGGCTTTTAGTTTTGCAACAGTGTCATCTCTACTTAGTCTTGCTCCCAGTGGGGTTTTCCAGCGTTCATTGTTACCAATAGAACCGGTGTGCTCTTACCACACCTTTTCACCCTTGCCATGTTATGGCGGTTTATTTTCTGTGGCACTATCCCTAGGGTTTCCCCCGCCAGGCATTACCTGGCACTGTGTCCTTGTAGAGCCCGGACTTTCCTCTTTAAAATAAATTAAAGTGATAAGTCATTTATCTGGCAAGGTGAACTTA
>QCHC01000050.1 GCA_003279765.1 Pelagibacteraceae bacterium AG-390-M19
ACCAATATTATTTATTTTTTTACTTGCATCCATAATTTTTGGATATTCATAATTTAATCCTAAAAGCTGTCGCACTTTTGGATTTGAATTATTTTTGAAGTCTTCAGATAAATAAGTGACTAAATCTTCAACTGGTTTTATATACTTAGGAAGAAACTCTATCAGTAATGCTGCTCTTTGTTGATTTGATTCATTTGGCGATGCTCCATGCCAGCAGTTACCATTAAAAAAAACTAAATCTCCAGGATTAGCAATCATTTGTTGTTTATTTGAAAAATCGTCCTTTTCATTTGGATAGTGCAATTTCTTCTGTGAACCTGGTATGTATGCTGTTGCTCCAGATTGTTCTGAGCAAATATCTAGAGGTATAGTAGCCTGACAGTTTTGTGCAAATGAACTATTAAGACCCATAGGAAAAGTCTCGCTATTATAAAAATCCCAATATGGATAATCGATATGCAGTTCTTGTCCTATAGACCCTGGTAATAATCTACTTGCGCAGTAAGATCCGCAAAAAAACTCTGAACCTAAAAGTTTAGACATTAAGCTAAAAATAATATCATTTGTTATTAATTTGCTAAAAACCTCTCCTTTACCAAATAAATTCCATATCCTTTGCTGAAGTTTAATTTTATCAGATGCTTCAGCCTCAGCGTTAAAGTGGGTTTCTTTTTGTTCTTGTGTATCAGCAAAATGATTAACAATCTCTCTTGCTTCTTTAATATCGTTTAAATTATATGCATTTTCAATAACGATAACTCCAGATTCAAGCATTAATTCGTTTATTGCTTCAGTAATATTAAAACCATCTCTTGAGAATTTTCGCATAGATAAATTTTAAGTGAAAAAAAATTAAAAAAAAATAAAAAATTATAACTCTAATTCTTTAGCTAGATCGCCAATTTTAGCACCACCTGCCATCAATCTTTTCACATCTTCATTACCAAGTTCTGAAGACAATCCTGAACCAATTACCTCTCCTAAACTTAAGAAAGTATATCGATCAGCTATAAGACGTGCATGAATTTCATTGTGTGTAATAAGTATAATTGCAATATTTCCTAAACTTTGCACTTTTTTAATTGTTTTTAAAACTTCCATTTGCTGCTTTTGACCTAATGCTGAAGTAGGTTCATCTAATATTAGTATCTTTGCACCAAAGTAAATTGCTCTTGCAATAGCCAAAGTTTGTCTTTGTCCGCCTGACATTGTTCCAACTGGCTGATTAGGGTTTGCAATATTAATTCCAATTTTTGACATTTCTTCTGTTGTTATTCTATCCATCTCATCCATTTGCATTAAACCAAATCCGCTAGGTCCTTTTATTAATTCACGTCCAAGAAAAAAATTTCTTGTTACTGATGTTAGAGCATTGAGTGCTAAATCTTGATAAACTGTTCCAATACCTGCATCAGATGCTTGACGTGGTGTAGTAAAGTTAACAATTTCTCCATCTACTTTTATTTCTCCAGTTGTCATTGGATGAACCCCAGATAATACTTTGATCAAAGTTGACTTTCCAGCACCATTGTCACCTAAAAGCGCGTGAACTTCGCCCGGATAAACATCTAATGAAACACCATTTAAAGCGGTAAATGTTCCAAATTTTTTTACTAAATTCTTTATTTCAATTAATGGTTTTTTATCCATTAGATATTTCCCATAATTCGTTTTCGAATATTCTCATTTGTTAAGGCAGCAGTAACAAGAACTGCTCCAAGGAATACTCTGTAGAACGATCCATCAATTCCAGGAATATAAAAGAAGGCTTCTTTTGCAATTCCAAAAATAATTGTACCTAGGATTATTCCACCTATTGTTCCAAAACCACCAGTTAGCACAACACCACCTATAACCGCTGCAGCAATTGCTTCTAATTCTTTTAAATTACCTTTTGCTGTATCCGCAGTATTAACTTCAAATACCTGACACGCAGCAAACATGGTCGCACAAAATGCAGTGAACATAAATAATGAAATCTTAACTTTATTAGTTGGCACACCGTTAGCTTTTGCAGCACTAAGGTTTCCACCAGTTGAATAAATCCAGTTACCTGCTTGAGTTTTACTCAAAATTAAATAACAAATAAACGCTATAAGTCCCCAAATCATTAATGCAGAATACATTCCTTTAGCAAAAATGTTTCCATAATTATTTACATTCCAATCTGCCGTATAATATAACCAATTAAATACTGGCTCCATAATGTCGCCTCCAAAAAAATTAGCAACCGGTCTTGCAGTAACTATTGTATCTATGTAAGCTCTTGCTATATCAATATCAGTAACCGCTTTTGCCGCAACATCAGGAACATTAACTCCTGCTTCTATTTTCTTTGTCAAAATTTCCACCATTGAATCATTTCCAGATTTTTTTGCCCCAGCTAATGATTTTTCTAAAGTTGCAATCATCTTTTCTGCGTTCATGGTAGTTTTGTAAGCTGCAACTTTTTCGTTCACATATGTTAATCGTTCAGTTAATTTTGCAACCGTACTTGCAGGCACAGTAGTAAGAATTTCTAATAATTGGTCATTTGGTAAGGCTTTAGCCGCATCTCTTTCCATTTCTCCATGACCTGGCACATTTATAATGTTTTTAATATCTGGTAAATCTGTAACAGTTGTTGATCCAGCAGTTTGATCAGGAGCTCTATTAAAAGCTCTATACGAAACTTCTGTTAAACCTCGTAAAAAGAAAAGTCCACCTAGCGTTACAATGAAAGAAGCTATACCACTTTTAACAATTATCCATCCTTGTATCCATCCAAAAGAAAGCGTCATACATAATGTAATTAATATTGCTAGTAGTGGCGAAACATCTTTAATTTTAAATAATGTGTATCCTTCAAAATGAAAACCTCCTTCAAAAGATATGTAAGGAATAACAACAGCAAAACCCCATTTTAGTATCA
>QCHC01000051.1 GCA_003279765.1 Pelagibacteraceae bacterium AG-390-M19
TTTTTATAGATATAATCACTTAATGACTATTTTCGCTTTATCTACTGGACCTGGTATTTCGGGTGTTGCCATAATTAGAATTTCAGGAGAGCAATCGTTAAAAGTAATTCAGACTTTAACAGGCAATAAAGTTCCCTCTCCAAGAGTAGCAACATTAAGAAAAATCAATAAAATCAACACTTCTGAGCTTATAGATGAAGGTATAATATTATGGTTTCCCGGCCCTGAGAGCTACACAGGCGAAGATATGGCAGAAATTCATGTTCACGGTAGTAAAGCTGTAGTAGACGCTATTCACTCTTCTATTTCTCAAATTGAAGATTGTAGATTAGCAGAGCCAGGCGAATTTACTAAAATTGCATTTCAAAATGGAAAAATAAACTTATTAGAAGCAGAAAGTATAGCTGATCTAATCTTATCTGAAACAGAAATTCAAAGACAACAAGCAATTAAAATTATGAATGGAAAATCTGCAGATCAATTCAATTTTTTAAGAGAAAAACTTTTAAAAATTTTGTCTCATGTTGAAGCTAAAATAGATTTTCCAGATGAAGATTTGCCAAACAATATTTTGGATGAAATTAAAAATAATTCAAATGAAATTATTAAAAAAATTGAAAAGATCTTAAACGATCAAAAAGTTGGAGAGAGAATTAGAGAAGGTTTTAAGATTGCAATACTTGGACCTACTAATGCGGGGAAGTCTAGTTTAATAAATCATTTATCAAATAGAGATGTTGCAATTGTTTCTGAAATAGCTGGTACTACGAGAGATATTATCGAAACTCATCTTAATATAGATGGTTATCCTGTAATAATATCTGACACCGCAGGAATAAGAGAATCTAAAGATGAGATAGAAAAAAAAGGTATTAAATTATCTTTAAATAGAGCCGAAGAAGCAGATTTAAAGCTTGTAGTGGTAGATGTAAAAAGCCTTGATTTTACTGATGTTTTGAAGGGTTTATTAGATGAAAATGCAATTTTAGTTATAAACAAGTCTGATCTTTTAGAAAAAGAAATTGATTCAGAAATAAAAAATTTAAATCATGTTTTAATTTCAATTAAAGACAATAGAAATATTGATGAACTAATTTCAAAAATAAAAAATAATTTAAAAAATAAATTTATAACTAGTGATGATATTTTAATTACTAGAGAAAGACACAGACAACATTTAGAACAGTGTTTAGACCATTTGAATAACTTTAATCAAAAAAAAGAAATAGAGGATTTTGATAAAGCAGCAGAAGATTTAAGATTAGCCACAAGACATTTGGGTATGATCGTTGGAAAAGTTGATGTAGAAGAGATATTAGGTAGTATTTTCAACGATTTTTGCATCGGTAAGTAATTCCCTATTTTTCTTGTTTTTTAGACAATTTTCATCAAAAACCGTTGATAATTAATGCTTATTTGCAAAAAAATGAGCCTATCTTGTAAATTATGTATTCACATATAAATTCAACCCATGAAAAATGAATTGTCATTTGATGTAGTTGTAATTGGTGGTGGTCATGCAGGATGTGAGGCAGCTGCAGCTTCTGCTCGACTAGGAGTTAACACTGCCCTATTCACTCATAAAATAAAAACTATTGGTGAGATGTCATGTAACCCAGCAATAGGTGGTTTAGGCAAAGGTCATTTAGTTCGAGAAATAGATGCGCTCGATGGTGTTATGGGAGATGTTGCAGATAAATCAGGTATACAATTTAGATTATTAAATAGAAGTAGAGGTCCAGCTGTACGTGGACCAAGAACTCAATCAGATAGAGCACTTTACCGTAAATTTATGCAAGAAAAACTTATAAACTATTGTAATTTAAGTATTTTTTCAGACCCTGTAATAAAGTTTATTTTTAATAAAAATACTATAAACGGTTTTGAAACAAAAGAAGGTAAAAAGGTATCATGTAACAAGTTAATATTAACAACAGGAACTTTTTTAAATGGTTTGATACATATAGGTGATGAAAGAACTCCAGCAGGTAGGTATGACGAAAAACCTTCAACAGGTTTAAGTGAACAATTAGCAAAATATGATTTTAAAATTGGAAGATTAAAAACCGGAACACCTCCAAGATTAGATGCAAGGACGATTAATTTTGAAAACCTTGAAGAACAATTTGCAGATGATGATCCTTATTTTTTTTCTTTCCTAACTAAAAAAAATTTAAACAAACAAGTGTCATGTCGAATGACTTATACCAATGAGAAGGTACATAAAATTATAGAAAAAAATTTATCTAAAAGTGCAATGTACTCAGGTAATATAAAAGGAGTAGGTCCAAGATATTGTCCATCTATAGAAGATAAGATAGTAAAATTTGCAGATAAAGTTCGTCATCAGATTTTTTTAGAGCCAGAAGGGCTTAATGATCACACAATTTACCCAAATGGGATCTCCACATCGCTCCCAGCTGAAGTACAAGAAGAAATATGTAATAATATCAATGGTTTAGAGAATGTTACTATTATAAGACCAGGATATGCTATAGAATATGACTATATAGATCCACGTGAACTATTCTTGACCCTTGAAACTAAGAAGATTAGCAATCTTTATCTTGCTGGGCAGATTAACGGAACAACAGGATATGAAGAAGCAGCTGCGCAAGGCCTTATAGCTGGTATAAATGCAGCTTTATCTGTTAAAAATTCTGAGCCTTTTATCCTTGATAGATCCGATGCCTACATTGGAGTAATGATTGACGATTTAGTTACTAAGGGAGTTGCGGAGCCATATCGTATGTTTACATCAAGAGCAGAATATCGATTAAGTTTGAGAGCAGACAATGCAGATCAAAGATTAACAGCTAAGGGAATAGAAATTGGGTTAATTGCAGAGGAAAGAAAAGCTTTA
>QCHC01000052.1 GCA_003279765.1 Pelagibacteraceae bacterium AG-390-M19
TTTTACAGTCTAAAACTGCATATCTGTCGCGCGATATAAACACAAGAGACTCCGCAATAAAAATGTAACAGTGTTCCGTTGTGGTTCAACTATTCGGAAAGGAATTTTATGAAAAAAATAATAATAGCATTAATTTTTACATTAATGTCAATGTCTTCAGTATCATTTGCAGATGGTCATAGTGGAAAAATTAGTCTTGCTGGTTTTTTTGTTGGCGATGCTAAAGCTATTGTAGATGAAAAAGGAAACATCATGACTTTTACATATGAAGGTCTAAGTGGATTTAATGCAATTGAAGGTACTTCGTTTGGTGATAATTCATCACATCATTGTATAGGTGCAGGATCAATTCCAGGTAAAGGTTTTGAAATGGGTCACTGTAAAATAATGTTTATAAATGGTGACACAGCAATAATTTATTATGAAATAAAGTTAGGTTACTCAATGGAAGGTACTTTTAAATGTATCAGTGGTACAGGTAGATATGAAGGTATCGAATGCAGTGGAACTACGGGTTACACACAAATTAAGCCTGCTCAGGAAGGTAAAATTCATGCAACTAATTATTATAGGGGTACTTATAAATTAAAAAAGTAGGAAGATAATATGAAAAAAATAATTTTTACGTTTTTATTGATTTTGCTAACAACAACTTCAAATGCACATATGAGTGATAAAGAAATATCTGAGTCTTTAAAATGTGCAGGAATTTTTACATCGACTCAATTTATTAAACAAGGCGAGCTTCCAAATGGTGATTTGGCTTACAAAGAAAATAGTTTAGCTGCAGCAAAGGTTACTAGAGAATTTCTTACAAATGAGGGTGTTTTAGAAGATAAAATAAATTCAAGTATAAATTCTACTGTTGATGAAATGTTTGGTAAACCTTATCAGAAAACTTTAATGGATAATTGCTATGCATTTATTTTCAAACTAATACCAAATGGTAAAGAAAAAGTAGAGGAGACATCGAAAACAATTTATGGAGGATAAAATATGATTATAAAAATAGAGGAAAATATAAAATCGTTTTCAGCATGGAGGGATATGGTTAAAGATAATGCTGAAAAAATTAAAGGATTTGGTGCAACAATTATTTTTGCTGGTGTATCAAAAGAAGATGCTTCAAAATTTACAGTAATTGTAAAATATGCAACTATGGAGGGGTTTGAGGCATTTAAAAATGATAAAGAACTTCACGCTGCAAGAGCTGCAGCTGGAGTTGATTTAGATTCTGCAAAAATCACTCCCATGGATGGAGACTTTATGGAAAATTTTTCAGGATAATAATATAGGAGGTTAAAATGAAAGATATATTGGTAGTAGGAAAACTAAAAGAAGGAGCCTTTGAAAAATTTATGGGCTTCATGCAATCAGATGAGGGTATGGCTGAAAGAAAAAAAGTAGCAGATGTTACTAAAACAATAGCTAGTGTGTCACCTGATAAATCAACAGTAATGTTTAAAATTGTAGTTCATGACATGGCAGCACTTCATTCATTTATGGATGGATCAAATCCAGTTTCAAAACCTGTATTTGATGAAGTTATGGATGGTTATGAAATATACGAATTAACTGTAGTATAAAAAAGACAGAGACTCCACATGTTGGATTTTCTCTGCTAAACTTTGTAATTAAATTATAAGTAACGAGGAGGAATGATGGCTGGAATAGAAGTAAAAAGTTTTGATAAAGCAGATGAAGTAAATGATAATTTTAATAATGCAAAAATTGAAGCAGTCAAAGTCGGAAACCAAAGATTGATGAAGCTTACTTTGCAACCTGGTTGGCAATGGTCAAAAGATATAAAGCCAACAGTCGGTGGTGATAGCTGTCAAGCAACACATCTAGGTATTATAATTTCTGGAGCTGTTTGTGCAAAACATAATGACGGAACTGAACTAACTTATAAAGCTGGAGACGCATATTCAATCCAACCTGGACATGATGGATGGGTTGTAGGAGATAAGCCAGCAGTAGTATATGAATTTCATGGAATGTGGGGAGAATAATGTCTAAATTTTATGTAATTGGAAAGGCAAGTCCTGAGTTATTAAAAAAAATGCATGCTGACCCTACTGCAGATAGAGGTGCAGTAATGAAATCGATGTGTGATAGCTTAGGAGTAAAAGCTATAAGTTACGAATGGTTAAGAGGGCGTTTTGATGTTCTTTTCTGTGTTGAAGGAGATTATGAAAGTGTTCTTGCCATGAAAGTAACTGTTCTAAATAGTGGAATGATGTCGGACCTGATGGTTCATGAAGTATTTGATTACAACAGTGCTTTTAAAAAAGCAGCTGATGTGTCAAAAAGTTATAAAAAACCAGGTGAATAAATAGAAAGGAACAATATGTCTATATTAGAAAAATATAGTGCTGCAATAAAAAATAAAGATGAAGCAGTGATGAATGATCTTTTGCATGATGATTTTAAATTCACAATGCATAAGTCAGGGAATGTTTTGGGCAAAGGTGATGTTATCAAATGGGCAATGAGCGGCGACATTAATCAAGATAAAGTAAGAGTTGTTTATGAAAATGACGAAGTTGGTGTTCATCATTCATTTGTTACTTTTGATGATGGAAATGTAGAGGCGGTAATGGCAGTTTATAAATATGAAAACGGAAAAATTGTTAGTTTAGAAACTGGTGCTACACCTATGCCAAAGTAAGTGAGTAGTATTGATTTTTATTTTTCGATAGGAAGTACCTATACCTATCTATCCGTAACTAGAATACTTGATGTTGAAAAACAACATCAAGTAAAATTTAATTGGAAACCTTTTTCAGTTAGAGCAATCATGAAAGAAATGAACAATATCCCATTTCCAA
>QCHC01000053.1 GCA_003279765.1 Pelagibacteraceae bacterium AG-390-M19
TTATGGTTAAACCAGGAATGCCATATTTGGATATAATTAAATCAATTAAAGAAAAATTTAAAATTCCAGTTTTTGCATATCAAGTATCTGGTGAGTATAGTTTAATGGAAAATGCTATTAATAAAAACCTTGTTAATAGAGATGCGGTATATGAAAGTTTAGTAGCTTTCAAAAGGTCTGGTGCAAATGCAATAGTAAGTTATTACGCTGATCGAATTGACAAAATAATAAAGTAATCACCTTAAAGTATTAAGAAATAACAATCTATTATTTGGGAAATTAATATTGTTTGGTTTTAAAATTGTTTTATCAAGATAATCATTAACTAACTTCAAGCCTTTTAGCAAAATTTTAATATCTTCAACCTCTTTATCTTTTTCAATAAGAAAGTTTGGAACATATTTTTTTTCATTCGATGATGATACATAGTAAACAGTTTTATTATTTTCAGTATCTTTCTCTACTATGTTTTCTAATTCTAAATCATAACCTAATATTTTGAGTAATTCTAATTCCCAAAAAATATATTTTTTTAACCAATTTTTATCTTGTAAAATTAAAAAAAAATTCTGAATTATGAAAAAAACTTTTTTATTAAATTGTGCATCAGCTGTTAAAATTTTAATCAAATTCATTGCAGAAGTTAAGCATGATAATTTTTGTCTATCATCAAAATATAAAGGGCTGTAAGCATTTAAAATTTCAATTTTAAAATAACCAATTCTATTTTCATTTTTTGAATTATAATTAACATGCAATTTATTTCCTATTTGAAGATAATTTTTTATTTTTTTTGATGTTCCCCCAAAAATGATACCTGAAACTTTACCTTTTTCTTTGGTAAAAATTTCTACAATCAAGGAGTTTTCGTTATATCTATTTTTACTTAACAAAAAACCTTCATCAGACCAATTCATATTATTTATTGAAACTATTTAAACACTCTGTAGCAGCACTTTGTTCTGCATTTTTTTTGGAATTGCCAATGCCAATAAAGTATTTTGTATTAGGTAATTTTACTCCCACTTTAAATACAGGTTTGTGTCTAGGTCCAGTGTTTGAGATTAATTTATATTTAGGAAGACTTTTAAATTTTTTTAATGATTGCTCTTGTAACATAGTTTTGGCATCAATTTCGGTAACAACGCTATCGTTAATTTTTGCTTCCCACTGTTTTAAAATAAATTTTTCAACAATATTAAAACCTTTATCGAGATAAATTGCTCCTATTAAAGCTTCACAACTGTCTGCAATAATTTTATCCTCTATTTTGATTTTTTTATTTTTAGGATTAAAAGTTTTAATATATTTTTCTAAATTAATTGATTTTGCAATTTCAAGACAAGATTTTTTATTAACAAGTGAAGCAAATTTTTTATCAAGTATTCCCTCTTTTTCATTGGGATAAATTTCTAATAATTTTTTAGCCATAACCAATCCTAGTACACGATCACCTAAAAATTCAATTTTCTCATTATTTTTAGATGTATTAAAACTTTTGTGAGTAAGAGATTGGTCTAATAAATTTTTGTTTTTAAAAACTATATTTATTTTTTTTTCTAATTCTTGATACTTTATTTTCATTAATTAATAATATTAAAGGTTCTTTTAAATCTTATAGACTTATGCCATTTCCAAAATTCAATAAAACTTCCAATTTTTTTATCAGATGAAAAAAAAATAAATTGAGCCTTACCAACCAGGTTATCTTTGTGAACATAACCAACACTTGAAAGAAATCTGCTATCTTTAGAACAATCTCTATTATCTCCTAAAAAGAAATAATGATCATCTGGAACTGTAAAAACATCTGAGTTTTGATAGGTATAATTTTTTAAATAAACTGTATGAAATTTTTTACCATTAGGTAATTTTTCCTCAAACTTTAAGACATCTATTGTTGTTTCGCCACAATAAATTTTTGTTTTAAGTGGGATTTTAGATTTAAGTATTTCGCTACTATTTAAATATAGATTGGCATCAATAAACTGAATTTTATCACCTGGGAGTCCAATTAAACGTTTTATATAATCTGTTCTATTGTCAGCAGGTGTTTTAAAAACAATTACATCGCCTCTTTCAGGACTTTTAAACATTATTCTTTTACTAAGTATTGGCGGGCTAAATGGGAAAGAATGTTTACTATATCCATAAGAATATTTTGTAACAAATAGTCTGTCACCTACAAGTAATGTGGGTTCCATTGAAGAAGAGGGTATGTAAAAAGGTTGCACTAAAAATGATCTAATTATTACTGCAATTATCAAAGCATAAAATAAAGTTTTTATATTCTCTGAAAAAAAGTTTTTATCTAGTTTCATTATGATTGAATAATAGTAAATGCTGTTGAATATTTTTTTTCATCTGAAATGGATAGAAAACAATTATATTTTTTAATTTTAAATTTATTTTGGATCATTTTGGTGATTTTTTTGTTTTTAACATAATTAGGTTTGCCCATTTTATCGTTAACTACCTCTATATCTTTAAAGTTCAATTTCGTTCTAAATCCAGTACCCAAAGCTTTTGAAAATGCTTCTTTCGCTGCAAATCTTTTTGAAAAAAAAGCCACTTTATTCTTTATTAAGTTTGATTGTCTTTGTTCTCTCACACTATAAACTCGATTAATAAAAGATTTATTTTTTATAGCTTCTTTAATTCTTTTATTTTCAATAATATCAACTCCAATACCTAAAATTTTCATCAATTTTTAATAATTTTTTTAAAATCTTTAATTACTTTGGGTAGACCATAAAATATCGACTCTCCAATAATAAAATGTCCAATATTGAATTCCTCAATTTCTTTAACTTTTG
>QCHC01000054.1 GCA_003279765.1 Pelagibacteraceae bacterium AG-390-M19
TAGTTAAACTTAAAGATAGTATCGATGAGCTGAATCAAAAAGGAAGAGAAAGGCTTGTTGAAGCATTTGAAAAAGTTAATAGAAAATTTAATGAGGTTTATACTAAACTTTTTAATGGGGGAAATGCCAAACTTGAATTAGTAGATTCTGATGATCCATTAGAAGCTGGTTTAGAAATGTTGGTTAGCCCACCAGGAAAAAGGCTTCAATCAATAACTTTACTATCTGGTGGTGAACAAGCTCTGACTGCTTTATCATTAATTTTTGCAGTATTTTTAACTAACCCTTCACCAATTTGTGTTTTGGATGAGGTAGACGCCCCCCTTGATGATGCTAACGTCACAAGATTTTGTAGCTTGCTTGAGGAATTAATTAAAATTACTAACACTAAATTTATAATTGTTACTCACCACGCCTTAACAATGTCTAAAATGAACAGACTATATGGAGTAACTATGCCTCAAAAAGGTATAAGCCAACTAGTTGCTGTAGACCTTCAAAAAGCAGAAAGTATGGTTGCTTAAGCAGTATAAATGGCAAAAGACCCTTTTAAAACTCGCTTAGAGATTGCAAAAAGCAAGATTTCTAAGAAAAATCTTTATAACAAGAAGGATAACCCCTCGCCTATTGGAACAGCATTCAAATTGAGCACAGAACTTGTGTCTGCAGTTGCTGTGGGGACAATTATTGGGTTTATTTTTGACAAGACCTTTGGTACTAAACCCTGGTTTATATTAATATTTTTTTTTGTTGGCGTGATCGCTGGAATAACGAATGTGATTAGATCAGCAAAAAAGATGCAAAAATAAGTTAGTACTATGGCAGCAAATCCGATGTCCCAATTCGATGTTTATAGAATTGGACCTGAAATAAAAGTTGGAGCATTTGATATTTCTTTTACAAACGCAAGTTTGTTTATGATTATAAGTACAGTTTCTATTTTATTAATTTTTAATTTAGGATCTAACAAAAATTCAATCTTACCAAATAAAATTCAATTATTAGCAGAACTTAGCTACACCTTTGTTTCCAAAATGATAAGTGATACGGCTGGTTCTAAAGCAAAACCGTATTTTGCTTTTATTTTTTCATTGTTCATGTTTGTTTTGTTTTGCAACATGTTCGGAATGATACCGTACACATTTACCGTAACTAGTCATATTATTGTTACATTTGTTCTTGCTGCATTCATCTTTATTGGAGTAACAGTAATAGGATTTATTAAACATGGTTTTGGATATTTAAAATTATTTGTACCAAGTGGAGTACCAGCTGTGCTACTTCCTTTAATAGTAGTGATAGAGATTATTTCTTATCTAAGTAGACCAATAAGTCTATCGGTTAGATTATTTGCAAATATGATGGCTGGTCATACAATGATGAAAGTTTTCGGAGGCTTTGTAATTAGTCTTGGAATAGTTGGTGGATGGCTTCCACTTAGTTTTTCAGTTGCATTAACTGGTTTGGAGATATTAGTTGCTTTTCTTCAAGCATATGTTTTTGCAATTTTAACCTGCATCTATTTAAATGATGCATTAAATTTACACCATTAATAACAGAGGAGGATATAATGGAATTAGAAGCAGCAAAAATGATCGGAGCAGGTTTAGCAGCAATAGCTTTAGCTGGTGCCGGTGTTGGTATTGGAATAATTTTCGGAAATTATTTATCAGGTGCTATGAGAAACCCATCAGCAGCTCAGAAACAATTTCCAAACCTACTTTTAGGTTTCGCACTTGCTGAAGCAACAGGATTATTTGGATTAGTTGTTGCATTGATTATTTTATTTGCGTTTTAAGTTAATGTTCAACAAAATATATCTTCATCTAATATTTTTAAGCTTCTTTTTAATTAAAGAAGCTTTTGCAGCTGAAAGTGGAGGTATGCCTCAATTAAATCCAGAGTTTTGGGTTTCTCAGATTTTCTGGTTGGTACTTACTTTTGGGACAATGTATTTAGTTTTATCTAAACTAATTCTTCCAAAAATTAGCAACAACTTAGAATCTAGAAAATCTCAAATTCTAGAAAATATTGAGGCAGCTGAAAAACAAAGAGAAGATAGTGAAACCAAACTTAAAGAATACGATCAAATAATTTTAAGAAGCAAAACTGAAGCAAATAGTATGTTTAATCAAGCAAGAGAGAAAGCGATTAAAGATATAAATGCAAAAAGAGATGTGCTTGATAAACAAATAGATGACGAAATATCTAAAGCAGAGGAAGAAATCCAAGCTTTAAGAGATAATGCGCCTGATAAAATAAATAAAATTGCTATAGATACATCTTCAGAATTACTACAGAAACTTATTGGTGCTGAAGTAAATAATAGCAGCATATCAGCAATTGTTGACGATCTATCTAGAAGAAATGGAGATAAATACTATGGCAATTGATGCAACTTTCTGGGTAGCAATTTCATTTGTAATCTTTATTGGGGTTTTAGTTTATTTTAAAATTCCCCAAAAAGTTTCTCAAATGCTTGATGGTATGATTTCAGATATCAAAAATGAGATAGATGAAAGTGAAAAATTGAGAACAGAAGCAAAAACTTTACTCGATAATGCACAAAAAAAATTAGATACCGCTAATACAGTAAGTAATGAAATTTTGGAAAATGCAAAAAAAGAATCGGATAAATTAATTATAGATTTAAATGACAAATTTCATAAATCCTCAGAGATTAAAAAGAGTTTGGCTGAAAATAAGATTAGCCAAATGAAAGAGGCTGCATTGAAAGAAATA
>QCHC01000055.1 GCA_003279765.1 Pelagibacteraceae bacterium AG-390-M19
ATTTATTTTAACTTTTAGACCCTCAAAGACCGCAAAGGCTTATAAAGAAATTTGGATGAAAAATGAAAATATGTCCCCACTTCTTTATTATACAAAAAAACAGAGTGAAAAAATTTCTAAATCACTACAACAAGATAATATTTTTATAGATTTTGCAATGAGATATGGAAATCCAAGTATTAAAAGTAAAATATATAAATTACATGAAATGGGATGTGAAAACTTGGTTATACTTCCTCTTTATCCACAATATGCAGCAGCAACAACAGCAACAGTTTGTGATGAAGTTTATAGAACATTAATGAAAATGAGATGGCAACCTTCGTTGAAAATAATTCCACATTATGAGTCCAATCCTCTTTATATTGATGCGCTAGTAAGTTCGATTAAGAAAAAAATTAATGAAATTGATTGGAAACCTGACTTAATTATAGCTTCATATCACGGGATACCAAAAAAATATTTTGATAAAGGGGACCCATATCATTGCTATTGCCACAAAACAACAAGACTAATTTCAGAAAAATTTACCTCTGTTAAAATTAATACCACTTTCCAGTCTAGATTTGGTCCACAAGAATGGCTTCAACCATATACTGACAAAACTTTAGAAAATTTACCCAAAGAAGGAATTAAGAATGTTCTCACAATTTGTCCAGGTTTTTCATCTGATTGTGTAGAAACATTAGAAGAAATATTAATTCAAGGTAAAGAAAGTTTTATAAATGCTGGAGGATTAAATTTTGATATGGTTCCATGCTTAAATGACAACGACGACCATATATTTTTGATAAAGTCTTTGATTGAAAACAACATTTAATTAATGAATATATATTTACTATTTAAATCTTTACATTTAATAGCAGTTGTTTCCTGGATGGCTGGTCTTTTATATTTACCAAGAATTTTTGTTTATCATGTTGAGAATGAAGAAAAAAAAGAAGCCACCAACATATTTGAAGTGATGGAGAGAAAATTATTCTTTTATATTATGCGTCCTGCAATGATACTTACTTGGGTATTTGGATTAATTTTGATTTATTTAAATGGCATAGAAATTTTTTCACAGCTGTGGTTTCAAATAAAGATCGTTTTGATAGTTTTGTTATCAGCCTATAATGATTTTTTAGGAAAATGTCTTGTTAGTCTAAAAAATTCTACAAATACAAAATCTGCTAAATTCTTTAGAATTATTAATGAAATACCAACAGTAATTTTAATTATTGTTGTATTTTTAGCTATTTTTAAGCCAATCTGGGGTTGAAATTATAAAAACAGTATATATATTAACCTCATTGGTAAGTCCTTATCAAAAAATCAATCATGAACATACAAGAATTAAAACTTAAATCATCTGAACAGCTCATTACACAAGCAGAAGAGCTTGGAATTGAGAACGCTAGTACATTAAGAAAGCAAGAAATTCTTTTTGCTATACTAAAAAAAGTTGCAGAAAAAGAGGAGATTACTGGTGTAGGTGTTTTGCAGCTTTTGCAAGACGGTTTCGGTTTTCTTAGAGCGATGGAATCTAACTATCTTCCAGGACCGGATGACATATATGTAAGTCCCAGTCAGATTAGAAAGTTTGGTTTAAGAACGGGAGATACTGTTGAAGGACCAGTTAGAGCTCCCAAAGAAGGTGAAAGATATTTTGCATTGTTACAAGTAAGTAAAATAAATTTTGAAGAGCCAGAAAAGGCAAGACATAAAATTGCTTTTGATAACTTAACGCCATTATATCCAGACAAACAATTGGTAATGGAAATCGAAGCAACTAAGGTAGAAAAAAAACCAGACCTTACCCCAAGATTAATAGATCTAGTTAGCCCAATTGGAAAAGGGCAAAGATCAATAATTATTTCACCACCAAAAGCTGGAAAGACAATGATTCTGCAAAGTATAGCAAATTCAATAGCCAAAAATTATCCAGAGTGTTATCTGATAGTTTTATTGATAGATGAACGTCCAGAAGAAGTTACAGACATGCAAAGAACTGTAAAAGGTGAAGTAATCAGCTCTACTTTTGATGAACCAGCACAAAGACACGTTGCTGTTGCCGAAATGGTTATAGAAAAGGCCAAAAGATTAACAGAACACAAAAAAGATGTTGTAATTTTATTAGATTCGATAACAAGATTAGGAAGAGCTTATAACGCTGTAATACCAAGTTCAGGAAAAGTCTTAACAGGAGGTGTAGATGCAAATGCACTTCAGAGACCAAAAAGATTTTTTGGTGCTGCAAGAAATATCGAGGAAGGTGGTTCATTAACTATTATTTCTACTGCTTTAATAGACACGGGAAGTAGAATGGACGAGGTTATTTTTGAAGAATTTAAGGGAACAGGTAATAGTGAAACTGTTTTAGATAGAAAAATTGCTGATAAAAGAATTTATCCAGCCATAGATATAACAAAATCAGGTACAAGACGTGAAGAACTTCTATTTGACAAAAATGATCTGCAGAAAATGAATGTTCTAAGAAGAATAATTGCACCAATGGGAACTATGG
>QCHC01000056.1 GCA_003279765.1 Pelagibacteraceae bacterium AG-390-M19
TTAATTTACCTGATGTAAGATTGATGAGACCAAGAACCTTGGTTATTCATGATAATTTAAAGAAAGAAATCTTTTATATAAGCAATATTTTTAATGATGAAAAAATTACAGATTATCAAAAAAAGTATGACTCAATAAAAACTGATCTATTTAAATTATTAATTCAATCATCTATCAAAAATATTAATACAAACAGAGCATTAAAAGAAAAAAAAATTAAAGTTAAATCAAACACATCTAAGAATAAATTTCTTACTATGGTCAATAAAGCTAAGAAATACATTAAACTTGGTGATATTTTTCAGGTTGTTTTAAGCCAAAGGTTTGAGGCAAAATTAACAAAAAAACCTTTAGAAATTTACAAAAAACTTAGAGTGACCAACCCCTCTCCTTTTATGTTTTACTTCAACTTTAAAGATTTCCAAATTATTGGGGCTAGTCCAGAAATTTTAGTAAGACTAAGAGATAATAAAATTACTGTTAGGCCAATAGCAGGTACTAGACCAAGAGGAAAAAATAAGAAAGAAGATCTTATTAATGAAAAAGACCTTCTTAAAGACAAAAAAGAACTTTCTGAACATTTAATGCTTTTAGATCTAGGAAGAAATGATGCGGGCAAGGTATCAAAAATTAATACTGTAAAGGTAACTGAGAGTTTTATAATTGAGAGGTACTCTCATGTAATGCATATAGTTTCCAATGTAGTTGGTGATTATAATAAAAAGTTTTCAAAATTTAAATCACTGTTGGCAGGATTTCCTGCTGGTACTGTATCTGGTGCTCCTAAAATAAGAGCAATGGAAATCATTGATGAGTTAGAAACATCTAGAAGAAAAGTTTACGCCGGAGGAATTGGATATTTTTCTGCTAATGGAGAATTTGATACTTGTATTGCTTTAAGAACAGCTGTAGCAAAAAATAAAAAATTTTATGTACAAGCTGGTGCAGGTATCGTGGCTGATAGTAAGCCTAAAAACGAATATGATGAAACTGTGAACAAAGCGAAAGCTTTGATAAATGCTTTAAGATAATGAAAATATTATTAATAGATAATTATGATAGTTTTACATTTAACCTTTATCATTACATTTCTTCATTAGGTGTAAAAGTAGATGTCATAAGAAATGATAAAATTAACTCAAAAGAACTAACAAGAAAAAAATATGATAAAATTGTTATTTCACCTGGACCTGGAAATCCAAATCAATCTGGAAATTGTATAAGCATTTTAAAATCATTGCATAAAAGATTGCCCTTTTTAGGTGTTTGTCTTGGACATCAAATTATAGGTCAAGTTTTTGGATCTAAAATTATTCAAGCAAAAAAATTAATGCATGGAAAAACAAGTAAAATTAAATCAAAAAAAATTGGGATTTTAAAAAATCTGCCTCGTTCCTTTGAAGCCACAAGATATCATAGCTTAATTATTGATAAAAAAACCTTTTCAAAAGATTTAGAGATTACAGCTGAAACTGATGATGGAGTAATTATGGCTATCCAACATAAGCAATTTAATATTCATGGTGTACAATTTCATCCAGAAAGTATTAAAACTGAGATGGGAATGAAAATTTTAAAAAATTTTATAAAATATTGATTTTATGGAAAAAATTTTAGAAAAACTTAAAAACAAAGAAGATTTAACCTTCGAGGAAAGCAAATCAGCTTTTGAAATTTTAATGACTGGTAAAGCTGATGAGGATCAAATCTATAATTTTTTAACACTTCTGTCAGAAAAAGGAGAAGTTGCAGATGAAATTGCTGGGGGTGTTTATGTGCTTAGAGAAAAATCTAAAAGAGTAAACGTTCAAGATTGCATAGATACATGCGGTACAGGTGGTGACGGTATGAACACTGTTAATATATCAACTGCATCAGCCTTACTTTTGGCTAGTATGGGTATAAAAGTTGCAAAACACGGTAATAAAGCTGTGTCCTCAAAATGTGGCTCTGGAGATGTTTTGGAAGCTCTTAATATTAAAATTGATTTAGAGCCGAGAGAAATAGAACAAGAAATAAGCAATAACAATTTTGGTTTTATGTTTGCCCCAAATTATCATAGCGCCATGAGATTTGTAGGTCCTGTAAGAAAGAAAATCGGTAAAAGAACTATTTTCAACATGATTGGTCCTTTAAGTAATCCCGCTCTAGTAGAAAGGCAGGTTGTTGGAGTATTTGATAAAAAATTATTAAAAATTTTTGCAGTGGGATTAAAAAATTTAAATATAAAATTTGCATGGATAGTAAACAGCGAAGATGGATTGGATGAAATATCTCCTTATGCAAAAACAAATATAATGCAATTGAAGAATGGAGAAATATCTGAAATCTTGGTTGATCCTAATTCAATTGGTGTGAATGCAGAAAAATTTGAGAATTTAATTGGTAATGATGCAAAATTTAATGCAGATAAAATGATTGAAATATTTAAAGGTAAAGATAATGATTTTTCAAAAGCAGTTTGTTTAAATGCTGCAGCTGGT
>QCHC01000057.1 GCA_003279765.1 Pelagibacteraceae bacterium AG-390-M19
TTGCAGCCAATAAGGGTAACTAATAAAAATAATGGTAATATTATTTTAAAGTTCATTTTTAAATTTATCCTTTAATGTGCAAACAGCTAAAGCAAATCTCAACGACCTATTCCATTGTAAAATTATTTCATAATTGTCAAAAACTATATAAGCTGGATTTAGAGTTTCAGCATCAGGAATTATATCTTTATCAGGTGTTATTATTGCGACCTCTAAATCATCGTAATTTTTTGGAATAATTGAATTATTCTGAATATATTTTCTAAAAAATTTTAATTGTTTTTTGTCATGTAATTTTTTTGCAGAAATATTTAAATATTTTTTTGGAATTTCATTATTTAAATCAACTCTATAAAAACATGGTCCATTAGATTTCCAACCTATTTTTGTTAAATAATTACTTGCTGAAGCATATGCATCAGGATTGCTTTTTAAGTTTATAGAACCATTTTTATCATAGTCGATAGCATAATTTTTCATCGTGGAAGGCATGAATTGGAAATAACCAAAAGCACCAGCCCATGAACCGTATAATGTTTTATAATTAATTTGCTTTTTTTCTATTAAGTCTAAAAGTATTAAGAGCTCTTTAGTGAAAAATTCTGATCTTCTTTTATCAAAACTTAATGTAGCAAGAGAAGAAAGAATATCCATTTTACCTACATAAGTTCCAAAATTTGTTTCTATACCCATTAGTGATAAAAGAAGTTCTTTTTCTATATTAAAATTATTTTCAACGGTATTAATTAAACCTAAATTATCTATATATAATTGTTTTCCTAATTTAACTTTTTTGTCAGAGGTTCTTTTTGATATATATGTTTTTGTATCTTCATAAAATTCAGGTTGATATCTATCATATTTAATTACATTGGGTAAAAAACTAGTATTAGACATAACTAAATCAAATGTTGCTTCTGAAATATTATTTTTAAGAGCGATTTTTTTGAAATTTTTTTTCCAATTTTCAAATTCAATATTTACATCTGCTAAACCAATCGTATGAAAAAAGAGAGATAAAAAAAATAAAAGTTTAATTAGTTTCATATAAATCTCTTAAATATATAATTACAGCAACCCAGATTATAATGAAACTTAGCAATTTATTAAACGAGAAAACTTCATCGTAATAAAAAAAACCTAATAAAAATTGAAGTGTTGGTGTAATATAAAAAATCATTCCAGCTGGTCCTAGCCCACATAATTCAACTCCTCTTACATATAAAAATAGAGGTATGACAGTCATTGGGCCAGCCAATAATATTATTAACATCATTGAAGGATTAGATAATGAAAAATCATTATGACCGTTAGCTGCAATCATGTAAAATACAATAATAGCAATTGGTAATATAAATAAACTTTCTATTAAAAGACCAATATCAGTATCTACATTTATTTTTTTTCTTACTAAATTGTAAAACCCCCAACTTAAAGCTACAATTATACCAACCCAAGGAAGTGATTTTAGGCTTACAAAAATTAAGTATAAAATTGACAAAATAACTAACGTAATTGAAAATATTCTTTTATTATTTAATTTCTCTTTAAAAAAAATATAACCAAGAAGGACACTTAAGATTGGCATTATAAAATATCCAAAACTAGCATCTATTATTCTGTTAGTGGCAATAGCGTAAATCCATACACCCCAATTCATAAAAATCAAAAAGCCCGAAATAAATAGATAAATAAGACTTTGTTTACTTTTAATTATCTTAAAAAAAAGATCCCACTTTGAAAAAAAGAATGTAGTTAATATTAAAGTCAATGTTGTCCATAAACATCTATGAATAACAAGTTCAATATAACCAATAAAGGTAATATATTTAAAATACAAAACTCCAAAAAAACCCCACCAAAAAGATCCGAATCCAGCAAGTAAAAGCCCTTTATTAAATTCTTTATTCATTGAGTGTTGATATTAGTCCTTAATGAGTTTTTTACGACTATTTTATGGTTGAATTAAATAATTATAATTATAAAACCTTGCTCACGGAGAGATGGCTGAGCGGTTGAAAGCACCGGTCTTGAAAACCGGCAAAGGGGCAACTCTTTCCTGGGTTCGAATCCCAGTCTCTCCGCCATCATTTTAATATTTAAAACTTTTAAACAACAAAGTTATATTGTTTTTTTTGATATCAAAATCAGTCTGAAAACCATTATAGAAATTGTATAAATTTGTGTCATCAATATTAAGAAATTTATCTAGATCAATTAAATCTTTTTCATGTAAATCATTAATATATTTTTTAACAAATTTACCGAGAAGTTTATCCATTTCCTTAGTACCTCGATAATTGGAACGATAAATAATTTTTTTTTTTAATTCATCTGTATTGAAACTCATTATTAGAATATAATTAATTTATCATGGATAATAAAACTAATTATGAATATTTATTATCTGACCTAACAGCTTTAAATGGTGTTGGTACAAAAACAACTAAT
>QCHC01000058.1 GCA_003279765.1 Pelagibacteraceae bacterium AG-390-M19
CTCATCGCCTGCTTCAATAAAAGGTGGAACTTGAATATTTAAACCATTATCTAGAGTTGCTGGTTTGTAAGAGGAAGACACAGTTTGACCTTTTAATGCTGCATCAGTAGTTTCTATTTTACATTTTACCTGGTTTGGTAATTCAACTGAAATTGGACTATCATTATAAAAACTTACAGATACCTCAAGATTTTCAGTTAATAATTTCCCTTGTTCTCCAATAATTTCTTTTTTAATTTCAATTTGTTCAAAAGTTTTTGGTTCCATAAAAAAATAATTAGCATCATCTTCATACAGATAATTGTATTTATTTTCATCTAATGATGCTTTTTCCACAGTTTCACTAGATCTAAATCTTTCATTAAGTTTAGTATTTTTTCCAACACTTTTCATTTCTACTTGTGCGAATGCACCTCCTTTTCCAGGTTTTACATGTTGTGTTTTTAGAACTTGCCAAAGATCATTTTTATATTCTAAGAGCATCCCAACTCTAATTTCACTTGCATTTATTTTCATATTAAATTTTTTATAGCTTCTGTGGGTTTATATTTTTTATTATTCCAAATGTAGCCTGAAATAGCTAAAAAATTTGCATTGTTCAATATAAGTTTTTTATAATTTTTATTTGTTATTCCACCAATAGCTACAATAGGAATATTCGTTATTTTTTTTACTTTATTTAAAGTTTTTATGTTTGATCTAAATTTAGCTCTCTTTGTTTTTGTTGTAAAAAAAGCACCCAATGCAATGTAACTAGCCTTATTTATAATTGCTTCGTTTGCTAATTTAATTGAGTTATGACATGTTATTCCAATAATTTTATTCCCAATTATTTTTTTTGCTTCTTTAATATTTGTATCTTTTTGTCCTAAATGACATCCATCAGCATTTAATTTTTTAGCAAGAATTGGGTCATCGTTCACAATAAATTTTACATTATTTTTTTTACACAAATGTTTGATTTTTTTTCCTAAAAAAATCTTTTTTTCAAAAGAGTATTTTTTAAATCTCATTTGAAAAAAACTTATTTTATCTGATTTTAATACCTCATTTAGAATTGGGTAAAAATTCTTTGTAATTTTGTTTGGAGAGATGAGATAAATAAATTTTTTTTTATTTATTCTCAAGATCGCTTGTCCATTTGCCTTGGGCAGCTAGAGTACACATTCTTGCTCTATGATTAAACACATCCTGTGTTTCTGCGATTTTAGTGATATCTTTGGACCAAAATTTAAGAGCACTTTGTTGCAAGGCTCTACCATATGAATAGGTCATTATAAAATTTGTACTATTATTTTTGCTTATTAAATTTAAATTTTCTGTTGCCTCCACTTCAGACTGACCTCCCGACAAGAAGGCAATCCCTGGAACATCTGTCGGTACTGAATTTTTAAGACATTCAAGTGTTTTATTTGAAACCTCTTCATTAGAAATCTTATTTTTTGAATTACTTCCAGCTAAAATCATGTTTGGTTTTAATATAATCCCTGACAAGTCAATTTTGTGTAGAATTAATTCTTCAAAGCATTTTTTTAAAACCTCTGAAGTTTTCTTTAAACATTGATCTGCAGAATGATCACCATCCATCAAAACTTCTGGCTCAACTATAGGAACCATCTCACACTCTTGAACTAATGCTGCATATCTTGCAAGGGCATGAGCATTAGAATGAATTGCAAGTTTGCTAGGATAGTTATCACTTATAGAATAAACACCTCTCCATTTTGTAAATCTTGCGCCAAGCTCATAGTATTTCTTTAATCTTTCTCTTAGCCCATCTAGTCCCTCAGTAATTTTTTCTTCTGGAGAGCTTGCCAAGTTCTTTGCACCAGTATCTACTTTAATTCCTGGGACTGCTCCACTAGTTGATATTAATTCAGGAATTGATTTACCTGAATTTGAAATTTGGTTTATCGTCTCATCGTATAAAATTACACCACCGATGCAATCTTTCATACATTCTGAATTAAAAAGAGTTTCTCTAAAAGTAAGTCTCTTATCTGGTGTTGATTGGACTTTAACAGCTTCGAGCCTTTTTGTCATAGTTCCATTACTTTCATCCGCTGCAAGTATTCCTTTGCCATTTGAAAGTATTTTAAGAGCTATTTTATTTAGTTCTGACATTTTAACTTAAGGCGCTTATACCAGGAAGTTCCTTTCCTTCAAGATATTCCAAAAATGCTCCACCTGCGGTTGAAACAAAATCAAAGTTTTTAAAAGCATTTAAAGAATTAATTAGTGAAACGGTATCCCCACCACCCACGACAGAGTAAAATTTATTTTCTTTGTTTTTTTCAATTATTTTTTTTGCAATTTCATTACTTCCA
>QCHC01000059.1 GCA_003279765.1 Pelagibacteraceae bacterium AG-390-M19
GTTTAAAAATTTTAACAAAATTCTCTGCTTGTCTTACAGATAGTTTTTTTTCAAGAATTTTTGATGCAACAAAACTAGCATTTTCAAGACCTACTAAAATCTTAGCATGACCAGCAGTTAATTTTTGAGTTTCAATTAATTTAATCACATCATTAGGAAGAGTTAGAAGCCTTAAAGAATTCGTAATATAACTTCTGCTTTTTCCAATAAATTTTGATACTTTTTCTTGATCATAGGAAAACTCATCAATTAATCTTTTAAAACCTTGAGCTTCTTCGAGAGGATTTAGATCATGTCTTTGTACATTTTCAACAATTGCAAATTCTAAAGATTTTAAATCATCAGCTTCAGTAATAACAACAGGTACATTATGAAGACCTGCTCTTTGAGCTGCAAGCCACCTTCTCTCACCTGCTATAATTTCATATTTTGCTTTATCATCGTTTGATCTTCTAACAATGATTGGCTGTATCATTCCTCTTTCTTTAATTGAATTAGTTAAATCTTCTAAATTATTTTCATCAAATATTTTTCTTGGTTGATACTTGTTTGGAATTAGATCACTTACTTGTAATTGATTAGTTTGGGGTTCTACTTTTGACTCACCAATCAATGAGGACAAACCTCTTCCTAAACCTTTTTTAATTTTGTCCATTAAGCAGCACTCCCTATTGTTGACTCTTGATTTATAAATTCATCTGTGAAGCTAAAATATGACTTACTACCTGGACATGATTTATCGTAAATTAAAACTGGCATTCCATGAGAAGGTGCTTCTGATAATCTAACATTCCTTGGTATTACTGTTGAGTAAACTTTTTCACTAAAATAATCTCTAGCTTCTTTTTCAACTTGTGAAGATAATTTATTTCTTTTGTCATACATCGTTAAAAGTATACCCCTTATTTTTAATTCTGGATTTAAACTTACTTTTATCCTTTCAATAGTCTTCATGAGCTGTGTTAAGCCCTCTAGTGCAAAAAATTCTGTCTGTAGAGGAACCAGAAGTGAGCTAGAGCATACGAGGGCCATGACAGTCAGTAAGCTAAGAGAAGGTGGGCAGTCAATTAATATATAATCATATGACCCTCTAGAATCGTTTAAATAAGCGACTAATTTACGCTTCAAAATAAATGCTCTATTAGTATCATTAGCTGTTTCAACTTCTAGACCTGATAAGTCAACGTTAGAAGTTATCAGATCCAAATTTTCAAACTGTGTTTTCTTGATTACTTGATAAATTTCTTTAGTTCCGTTCAGCAGACCATTGGACATCTTTTTCAGGAGGACTATCTGACAATATAAATAATCTTGCAGCATCTGCTCCATAAATTGAAATAATATTTTCTGGATCAATAGTATTTTTTTTTGATTTAGACATCGATTCTGATGCACCTACTTTTACTAGTTTTGATTTATCAGCTTTTAAATATTTTTTACCATCTATCGTTTCAATTTCTTCAGGACTAACCCAATTATTTTCGGGATCTTTATAAGTTTCATGACAAACCATTCCTTGAGTAAATAATCCATCAAAAGGTTCTTCAATATTTATTTTTTTATTATCTTGAGAAATTGCTCTCATAAAAAATCTTGAATAAAGTAAATGTAAAATAGCGTGCTCTACACCTCCTATATATTGGTCTACTGGCATCCAATATTTTATATCTTCTTCCCTAAAACCATAATTACTTTCGCTAGGAGAGCAAAATCTTAAAAAATACCAAGAGGAACAAACAAATGTATCAAGTGTATCGGTTTCTCTTACTAATTTTTTTCCTTCAATTATTACTTTTTTCCAATTTTCTTGATGATCAAGCGGATTGCCTTTTACATTTAAATTAATATTTTGTGGCAATTTAACTGGCAACATTGAATCCGGAATTTTATGGATTTCTCCATTTTCATCATATGCTACTGGTATTGGACAACCCCAATATCTTTGTCTGGAAACTCCCCAATCTTTTAATCTAAAATTTACAGTTTTTGATCCTAGATTTTTTTTATCTAAAATTTCTATTGTTTTGATTACAGATTGATTTGGTGCTTCGATACCGTTTAAAAATTCTGAGTTTATTAAAACTCCTTCTCCGGGATATGCTTCATTCGTAACTTTATAATCATCACCTTTATCATATGGTCTTACTACTGTTTTGATATCAAGATTATATTTTTTTGCAAAATCAAAATCTCTTTGGTCATGGGCTGGACATCCAAATACTGCACCAAAACCGTAATCCATAAGTACAAAGTTTGCAAAGTATACCGGAACTTTTTGATCTGGATTGAGTGGATTAGATGC
>QCHC01000060.1 GCA_003279765.1 Pelagibacteraceae bacterium AG-390-M19
ACTTACAAATATGACAAAACTTAATAAGAATGAAATAATTAAATTACTTCCACATAGAGAACCTATGTTATTGATTGATGAACTTTATGATATAAAAAAACTTCATTCTGCTACAGCATTAGTGAAAGTAAGAAAAGATAGTTTTTTTGTACAAGGACATTTTCCTAATCAACCAGTAATGCCAGGTGTATTAATAGTAGAGTCTTTCGGTCAAGCTGCTGCAGCGCTTACAGCTCAAGGCCTTGATAAATCTACTTATGAAAATAAATTAGTTTTTCTAATGGGCGTTGAGAAAGCTAGATTTAGAAATCCTGTAATACCAAATTGTGAACTTATATTAAAAATAGAAGCAATTAGATCACATGGGAGAGTATGGAAATATAAAGGTGAAGCATTTGTTGACGAAAAAAAAATGGCTGATGCAGTTTGGTCAGCAACAATTGTAGATAAGAAATAAATAGCAATAAATTTTGATAACTTAAGAACAATTGCTCTGTTAAAAGCAATTATGTCTAATCCATTTTTCAAAAATCATGGACCTTTTTTAGCTTCTGATATTTCAAAGTTTCTTAATATAAAAATTGATTACTCTAAAAAAGATATAGAATTAAATGACATAAAAGACCTTTATAGTTCTAAAAACTCAAATATTACTTTTTTTCATTCAAAAAAATACAAAGAAGCTGCAAAAAATACAAAAGCATCTTATTGTATAACTACAGAGTCTCTAAAAAATGAACTTCCAACTTCTTGTATTCCTTTAGTTGTAGAAAATGTTCTGGTTTCTGTATCAAAGATTACATCAGCGTTTTATCCTGACGCTATAAATGATGATTTTGATGATAGCGCAAACTATATTGATGATACAGATTATAAAGATACAGTAGTTTTTGGAAAACATGTTTTAATTGGAAAAAATGTTTTAATTGGTACAAATTGTAAAATAGGTCATAATACAATTATTGAAAAAAATGTTTCTATCGGAAATAATTGTTCAATAGGATCAAATACACTTATAAGAAATTCATTAATTAGTAACAATGTAAAAATTTTAGATAATTGTGTAATTGGAAAACATGGTTTTGGTTTTTTTCCAAATAACAAAAAAAATTTAAGATATCCACATATTGGTGCTGTAATAATTGAGGAAAATTGTGAAATAGGATGCGGATCTACTATTGACAGAGGATCGATGTCAAATACAGTTATTGGAAAAAATACATATTTAGATAATCAAATACACATAGCACATAACGTTAAAATAGGAGAGAATTCCATTATAGCAGGTCAAGTAGGAATAGCTGGTAGTTCAATTATTGGATCAAATGTAAGAATAGGTGGTCAAGCAGGAATTTCTGGACACATTAAAATTGGTAATAACGTCGAAATTGGAGGTGGCTCAGGTGTAATAAAAAGTATTCCCGACAATACAAAAGTAATGGGTTATCCAGCAAAAAAAATTAGAGATTTTTTAAGAGATAATAAATGATACATAAAACTGCTATAATTGGCTCAAATGCTAAAATCTCTAAAAATGTAACAATTGGACCTTATTCTGTAATTGGTCCTAATGTAGAAATTGGAGAGGGTACAGTTGTACAATCCCATGTTAGTATAAAAGGTAACACGATTATAGGCAGTAATAATAAAATTTATCCATTTGCATCTATAGGAAATGACCCACAAGATTTAAAATTTAAAGGTGAAAAAACTTTATTACAGATAGGTGATAACAATAAAATAAGAGAATACGTTACTATAAATCCTGGTACAGAAGGTGGTGGAGGTAAAACTCAAGTAGGTAACAATTGTCTGTTTATGGTGTCTTCTCACATTGCTCATGATTGCATAGTTGGCGACAATGTTATTTTAGCAAATAATGTTCCATTGGGAGGTCATGCTCATGTAGATGATAATGCCATTATTGGCGGTAACTCTGCTGTACAACAATTTACTAGGGTTGGTAAATTTGCAATGATAGGCGGAATGTGTGGTGTAGTAAGAGATGTGATACCATATGGTATAGCACATGGAAACAGAAGTATATTACGAGGATTAAATCTAATTGGTTTAAGAAGAAAAAACATTTCAAACAAGGAAATATTATCACTTAGTGAAGCTTATAAAATAATATTTAAGAGTGAGAATTTAACAGAGAATTTGACTAATTTATCTGATGATTTAAGAAAAAATGAATTAGTTTCAGAAGTAGTTGATTTTATAGAAAAAGATAAAAAAAGACCAATTTGTAACCCTTTCTCAAAATAAAATGATTGGATTATTTTTAGGTGATTC
>QCHC01000061.1 GCA_003279765.1 Pelagibacteraceae bacterium AG-390-M19
AAATTGCAGTTTTTAATCCTGCAAAAGATAAATTACATCCACCTTTATTAAAAATTGGTTTAGGTAAATTATATTTTTCAGGATCTCCTTTTTTTGCCAAAACTTCGATTTGTGGTCCACCAGGGAATTCAATTCCTAAAAGTTTAGCTGTTTTATCAAAAGCCTCACCTAATGCATCATCAATAGTTGTTCCTAATCTTTTATATTTTCCAAGACCTCGAACACTTAAATATTGTGAATGGCCTCCTGAAATTAGTAATAATAGATAGGGATAATTTAAATGAGAATTTAACTTAGGACTTAATGCATGACCTTCAAGATGGTTAACTGCTATAAAAGGTTTATTGATTGCACTTGCTAAAGCTTTCCCGAAACTTAAACCAACTGATAAACAAACAATCAAACCAGGGCCAGCAGTTGAAGCAACAGCATCAATTTCCTCAATTTTTTTACCACTATCAGCAATTGCTTTTTCAACAATCCAATCTATTTTTTCGATGTGAGATCTTGCGGCCAGTTCGGGAACTACTCCTCCAAATTCTTTGTGAACATCGACTTGACTAGAAACGATATTAGATAAAACTGTTGGAATTCCTTTGTCATTTTCAGTTATTATAGATGCCGCCGTTTCATCACAGCTAGTTTCTATTCCAAGAATTAAGGGTTTTTTACTCATTCAAATAGTTTTTAATAATTGTACAATCTCAATACAAGTAAGAAATAAATTTTTAATGAATAGAAAAATTATAATAGGCTCAAGAGGAAGTAAATTGGCTTTGCTTTATGCGCAAAAAGCTAAAGATAAAATTATTGAAGCTTTAAATTTACCAGATGATCAGATTATTATTCAAACTATTACAACAAAAGGTGATCAAATACAGGATCGAAGATTATCTGAAGTTGGCGGTAAAGGTCTATTTTCGAGTACAATCGAAAAAGAACTTAAAGAAAAAAAAATTGATATAGCCGTTCATGCATTGAAAGATATGCCAGCAATTGAAACTAAGGGACTAAGAACAGAATCATTTTTAGAGAGAACTGATCCAAGAGAAATTTTAATAACAAATGATAAGAAAAATATTAAAGAATTAAAACAAAACGCAATAGTGGGCACTTCATCTTATAGAAGAGAATTTCAAATTAAAAAAATAAGATCAGATGTTAGCTGTAAATTAATAAGAGGAAATGTGGATACTAGAATCAAAAAGTTAAAGGAAGGCATTTATGATGCAATAATTTTATCTTATACAGGTATTAAATATTTAAATTTAAATAATGAGATTTCAGAAATTTTTTCGACTGATCAGATTATTCCAAGTGCAGGTCAAGGTATTATTGCTTTACAGTGTAGAGACGATGACATTGAAATCATATCAGTTTTAGAAAAAATAAATCACAAAGATACATATAAGAGAGCTCATATAGAAAGAAATATTTTAAAAGTATTGGAAGGTGATTGCGAAACGGCAATAGGTGCTCATTCAATTATAGAAAAGAACAAAATTACTGTTGAAGCTGAACTATTTTCATTAGATGGCTCTCAAATATTTTATGAAAAAAAATCTGGTAATGTTGATATGTTTAAAGAAATTGGAACTGAAGTTGGTAATGCTTTAAAAATTAAATCAAATAATTCATATAAAAAGTAAAATGCATATTTTGTTAACTAGACCTTTAGAAGATTGTTCAGAAATGATAGTAAAGTTTCAATCTTTAGATCATAAAGTTTCTCACCTTCCATTAATAAATGTTGAAAAAGTTCATCATGATGAAATTAACTTTGCTGACTATGGTGGTGTAATTTTTACAAGTTCCAATGCTGTAAAAAATTTAAATGTGAAAAATTTGAATAAAAAAATAATTTGTTTTTGTGTTGGTAGTACAACAGAAAAAAAAGCTAGAAGTTTGGGATTTCAAAACACAATTGCTGCAGAAGGAAATGTTTCAAACCTTAAAGAACTAATCTTGCAAAATTATGAATTAAAAGAAACTCCTCTCCTTTATGTAAGTGGTGAGATCATATCAACTGATTTAGATCAACAATTATTAAAAGAAGGCTATGCAGTTAAAAGAATTATAAATTATAAAATAAATCATACTGAAAAATTTGATGAAAATTTTGTTAACGAATTAAAGCAGAATATGCCAGATATTGTTTATATTTATTCTCAAAACAGTGCCTCCAGTTTCTTAAATTTTATAAAAATCTATCAAACTGAAAACCTTTGGATGAATACAAACTTGATGTGTATAGGTGAAAAAACCT
>QCHC01000062.1 GCA_003279765.1 Pelagibacteraceae bacterium AG-390-M19
TACAAGGACAAGAGTCTTTTAGAGTTAAATCTTTTGTTAAATCAAACATTTGGTCTTTGTTGCCAGCAGGAAAATCACAATTTAAAAAAGGGGATATCTTAGATTGTTTTTTCCCCAACCACTCTAATCAAACTTTAATTTAGAAACGTATTTTTGTTGTAGAAAAATCTTTTTAGAATTAGATTTCTCCATATGTTAGAGTTAAGAAATCCTAAACTTGCTGTCCCAATTGTGCTGTTTGCTGGAATTTTATGGTCATTTGGACCATTGGTTGTAAGATATATGGATAGTCCCAATCTTGTTCCTTGGCAGTATATATTTGGAAGGGGTTTAACTATTTTTATACTCCTTAACCTCTACTTATATTTTGAAGAAGGAAAAAACTTTTATAAAAATTACCATAAAATAGGATTATCAGGAATAGTTGGTGGCTCAGGTCTTGGAGTTGCAATGATCACTTTCATTTATTCGATAACAAATACCAGTGCTGCTGTTACTTTACTTTGTTTAGCTGCAATGCCCTTTTTTACAGCTCTTTTGGCATTTTTATTTCTTAGAGAACGGATTTCACTAAATGTTTGGATATCAATCATAATTGCAACAGCAGGTATATTGATAATGGCAATAGGTAATACTGGTGAGAAATCTTTGATAGGATTTGTATTTGGACTAACCTCATCAATAGGATTTTCAGTATTTTCAGTTTCACTAAGATGGAGAAAAGAAACTCCTAAATTTACAACAGTTGCATTCGCTGGTTTCTTCTGTTTTGTGTTTGCATCAATTATGATTTTGTCTACTGGACAAACGTTCTTTGCTACAAGTTATAATAGTTCCTTATTTTCACTTCACGGGTTTCTAGTTTGTTCAGGATTAATTTTATATTCAATTGGTTCAAAAGCTATACCTGCTGCAGAATTGACATTGTTATCTTTAACTGAGGTAGTTGGTGGAATATTTTGGGTTTGGTTACCAATTTTAGGAATTAACGAAGTTCCATCAACAAATACGATTATAGGAGGTTTTTTTCTATTTGTATCTTTATTTTACTACAGCTTAATTATGAGATGGAACAAGCGCCACATAGCACTAAATTAAATTTTTATGGAACGACCAGATTTTTTTGAGCTTAAAAATGGTGAAAAAGTAAAATTACCATTTACAGATAAAGAATATAACGATCGAGTAAGTAAACTTAGATCTGTGATGGATAAAAATAATTTAGATATGGTTATTTTAACATCCATGCATAACGTTGCATATTACACAGGTTTTATTTACTGTTCTTTTGGTAGACCATACGGATGTGTCATCACTCAAAATAAAATCTCAACAATTTCAGCTAATATTGACGCAAGTCAACCATGGCGTAGATCCCATTGTGATAATGTTATTTATACTGATTGGAAAAGAGACAATTTTTTAAGGGCAATTGTATCTATTATTGGAAGAGATGAGCCTCCAAAAAATATTGGAATTGAAAATGATCATGTCACATTAGATATGAGAGAAAAAATAGGATCTATTTTTACTTTCTCAGTGTTTAGTGATGTTTCAAAGAATCTTATGAAACTTAGGATGATTAAATCTGATGAAGAAATTGAAATCATTAGAAATGGCGCAAGAATTGCAGATATTGGAGGTGAAGAAATAGCTAAAAATATTAGAGAAGACAACACTGAGATAGAAGTAGCAATAGCAGCAAGAGATAGAATGGAAAGGGAGATTGTTAAAAGCTATCCAGGTGCAGAGTACATGGATACCTGGGTATGGTTTCAATCTGGTATTAATACAGATGGAGCTCACAATCCTAAGACCAATAGAAAATTAGTTAAAGGAGATATTTTATCTTTAAATACATTTCCAATGATTTCGGGATATTACACCGCCCTGGAGAGAACTTTATTTTTAGATCATGCAGATGATGCATCACTTAAAGCTTGGGAAGCAAATGTTAAAGTTCACAAACGAGGGTTGGAATTAATTAAACCAGGTGTTAAATGTTCAGATATTTGTCATGAGTTAAATGAATTGTTTGCTGAACTTGGTTACCTTCAGTACCGAACATTTGGTTACGGTCATTCATTTGGTATGCTTTCGCACTTTTATGGAAGAGAAGCTGGTTTAGAATTAAGAGAAGATATTGATACTGTTCTTGAGGAAAATATGGTGGTTTCTATGGAGCCAATGATAATGATACCAGAAGGAAATCCTGGTGCAGGTGGATATAGA
>QCHC01000063.1 GCA_003279765.1 Pelagibacteraceae bacterium AG-390-M19
TTCCAGATATTGGTTTAACTACACTTCAAGATGTGAGTACCAGATCCTATCTAATATCTAGAGTAACAAATCTTCCAACTATAGTTGACATAGATACAGGTTTTAAATCATGTAAAGAAACTATAGAAACTTTTGAAGGGTTTGGGTTAACCGGTGTTCATTTAGAAGATCAAATTGAAAGAAAAAGATGTGGGCATCTAGATAATAAGGAACTTATTTCTACAGATGCCATGGTTTCGAAAATAAAAGAATGTGTGGCTGCAAAAAAAGATCAAAACTTTAAAATTATAGCACGCTCAGATGCGAAAAGTGTTGAGGGAATTAATAAAATGATTGATAGATGTAAGGCTTATATTGATGCAGGAGCGGAAATTATATTTCCTGAAGCTTTGCAAGATGAAAAAGATTTTGAAAAAGTAAGAAAAGAACTTTCATGTTATTTGTTAGCTAATATGACTGAATTTGGTAAATCCAAGCTATTTAACTATAAGGAGTTAGAAAACTTTGGCTATAATATTGTTATATATCCCGTAACTACACAAAGATTAGCAATGAAAAACGTTGAGGATGGATTAAGAGACATTTATGCAAATGGACATCAAAATAATATAATTGATAAAATGCAAACAAGAAAAAGATTATATGAATTGGTAGAATACGAAAAATATAATTCTTTAGACGAAAAAATTTATAATTTTACTACAGAAGGGCATGAATAATGAGTGATGACATTAAAAAAGGTTTACTTGGAATTGTTGTAGATGAAACTGAAGTTTCAAAAGTTATGCCAGAGATTAATTCTCTAACTTATAGAGGGTATGCTGCTCAAGATTTATGTGAATACTGCAGATTTGAAGAGGTTGCTTATTTAATTTTAAACAAAGACCTACCTAATACTATTCAATTAAGACAATTTGAAAAAGAAGAGAGAAATAATAGAGAGCTTACAAAAAATTTATATGAAATTATAAAACACATGCCAAAAAAATCTCATCCAATGGATGTTGCAAGAACAGTTGTTAGTGTAATGGGATTAGAAGATAAAGAAACCTCCAATTCTACTCCAGAAGCTAATATGAGAAAAGCATTGAGAATTTTTTCAAAGACACCTACAGCTCTTGCCGCTTTTTATAGAATTAGAAGTGGAAAAAAAATAATTAAACCTAAAAAGAATTTAACTTTCGCAGAAAACTTCTTTTACATGTGCTTTGGAAAAGTGCCTCAAAAAGAAATTGTCAAAGCATTTGATGTTTCATTAATTTTGTACGCTGAACACAGTTTTAACGTTTCAACTTTTACTGCAAGAACAATTACAAGTAGTTTATCTGATATTCATGGAGCAATTACTGGTGCAATTGCAAGTTTAAAAGGACCATTACATGGTGGTGCTAATGAAGAAGTAATGCATATGATGAACAGAATTAAAAAACCAGAAAATGCTTTAAAATGGATTAACAATGCTCTCAAAAATAAAGAAGTAGTTATGGGCTTTGGTCACAGAGTATACAAATCAGGAGACTCTAGAGTTCCAACTATGAGAAATTATTTTGGTAAAGTTGCTAAACTTAAAAAAGATAAAAAGTTTGAAAAGATTTATGACATTGTTGAAAAGGTTATGATCAAAAAGAAAAATATCCACCCAAATGTGGACTACCCTACAGGTCCAATGTATCATTTGATGGGTTTTGATACTGATTTTTTCACACCTATATTCGTTATTTCAAGAATTACAGGTTGGTCCGCTCATATTATGGAACAACATACTGCCAACAAACTTATACGACCACTTGCAAAATACAAAGGTAGCAAGCACCGAAAAGTAATGGAATTGAATTACAGATAAGTTATTTTGTAGCTAAAATATTTTCTCTATCTAGCTGTTTAATATTATAATTTTTTGAGATCAAAATTTTTTTAATCTCTTCAAGCTTCTGACCTTCTTTAAAAGTTCCATCAAAATGTTTTGATTCAAATAATATTTTATCAATCTTTAATTGTGAATAATTTATTGATTTCATTATTTTATACTCAGCACCTTCAACATCTATTTGTAGCATTTCAATTGATCCAATTGAAAATTTTTTTACAAGATCTTCAAAAGTTATAAACTCTATATCTATACTTTTAATATGTTTCTCTTCAATTTGAAATCTTTTAGATTTATGATTTAAAATATGATTTTTATCAAATGATCCGATACCACTTG